>NZ_JBFTZW010000143.1:0-5123 GCF_056406555.1 Arthrobacter sp. P1_B4 | reverse complement strand
GCCCTGTTGTCCCCGTCGGTGCGTTGAATACGCCTCGACGCTGCTGACACCCAATTCGACGCACACTCGGATTGCGGGATTGCGGCTGCCATCGCGGGCGGTTGATAGCGGCATAGGCTTCCCGACGACGTCGGGCACGCTTACGGTGGGCAAGAGGAGCAGGACACAAGGCCTTAGAAGGGACCCACCATGCTGATCTGCGCAACTTGCGCCGTGGAACACGACGAACCTGCCCCGGGGGTTTGCCCGATCTGCGCCGATGAGCGGCAGTATGTGCCCGATGACGGACAAAAGTGGCTCACACTGGACGGGCTGGCGCAGGAGGGCCAGCAAACGGTGTTGAAGGAGAACGAGCCGGGCCTTGTCGGGATCCGGACGGAGCCAAGAGTCGGGATCGGCCAGACCGCCCAGCTTGTGGCGACACACGAGGGTTCGCTGTTGTGGGATCCGGTCGGATATGTCGACGACAGAGCTGTGAAGGCAGTGCTCGAGCGGGGCCCGGTCCTGGCGATCGCTGCCAGCCATCCGCACATGTTCGGCGTGCAGGTCGAATGGTCGCATCGGCTCGGCGGCGTCCCCGTACTCGTGGCCGACGCAGACCGGCTATGGCTGGGGCGCAATGATCCGATCATCGAATACTGGTCCGGCAGTCAAACCATCGCAGAAGGGTTGACCCTGCACCAGACCGGGGGCCATTTCCCGGGCAGCGCGGTGGTGCACTGGGCTGCAGGAGCCGGCGGCAAAGGAGTTCTGCTGACCGGTGACAGCGTGTATCCGAATCCAGACCGTCGCTCCATCGCCTTCATGCGCAGCTACCCGAACCACGTGCCGTTATCCGGCGCGGTGGCGGTGCGAATCGCCGCACAACTGGGAGAGCTCAAGTTCGACCGAATCTATGGCAACTTCAACAATGTAATCGCGTCCGGCGCCAAGGCCATTCTGCACGATTCCGCACAACGGCACGCTGCTTGGGCGCGCGGCGACTTCGACCATTTGACCTGATCAGTCCATTTCCCCTTTTGCGTTAGCGTGGGATCAAGCGCCGCAATAGACGTCAGAGGTATCCGAGCCATCATGGCGACAGGAGGACCCCGGGTTCTTACGGCGCACCCATCCCGTCCCCCTATGAAAGCCGAAGAAGCGGAGTAACAGTGAAGGCCATCGTGTACGAAAAGACAGGACCCTCGTCCGTGATGACCCTTCAGGACAGGCCACTGCCGGCACCCGGACCGGGCCAGGTCAGAGTCCGGGTGGTGGTCTCCGGCGTCAATCCCACCGACTGGAAGTCCAGGGCCGGCGGCGGGAGCGGAAGCAGGCTGGCGGCACCAAAAGTGCCCAACCAAGATGGTGCCGGCGTTATCGACGAGCTTGGATCCGGCGTGCCGGGGCTGTCCGTCGGCGATCGTGTTTGGCTCTGGGACGTCGCCTGGGGCGGCACCGAGGGCACAGCCCAGGAGTACGTGACGGTGCCGGCCGCGCAGGCGGTTGCCCTTCCAGACATGGAATCCTTCGACACGGGCGCATCCCTGGGGATCCCGGCACTGACGGCACATCGTGCACTGACCGCCAGCCAGGACGGGCCGGCCAGGCTTTCGCCGGGCGCCCTGGGAGGGCGGGTGGTGCTGGTCACCGGTGGCGCGGGTGCGGTGGGCCACGCGGCCATTCAGCTCGCCCGCTGGGCCGGGGCAACCGTCATCGCGACCGTGAGCGGGGAGCGGAAAGGTGAACTTGCCCGCCGGGCCGGCGCGCACAGTGTGATCAACTACCGCACTGCCGACGTCCCGCGGGCCGTGCATGAGGCAGCCCCTGGCGGCGTTGATACGATCGTCGACGTCAATGCTCCGGCGAACATCGGCAATGACCTCAAGGTGGTGAAGCCGGGGGGAACCATTTCCATTTATGCTGCCAACCCCGGCGAATCCTTGGCCATACCCATTCGCGAGAGCATGGGCAAGAACGTCCGATTCCAGTTCATCCTCACGTACACCGTGACGGAGCAGCAGAAGGCGGCGGCCGTTGCCGCCGTCGCCGAGGCCCTGAAAGCGGGGGCATTGCGGGTCGGCGATGAACACGGACTGCCCCTCACCCGCTTTCGACTCGAGGAAACCGCGGCAGCGCACGACGCCGTAGAACAAGGCTTCGTCGGGAAGGTCCTGGTCGACGTGTCCGCGGCCTGATCCCCTCTGCTTGCGCCGGCCCAGCTGGGCCGCTCACCTACGCGGATCGCTGCTGGCTACCGCGGCGGGGTGTTCCCTCCGGCCCGTGGCGGCGCCGCACAGCTCTCCGTTCGCGAGGTGGAGACCTGCCTTGCGGCCATCGTTGCCAGCCCTGTCAGGAATTCCTCCACGTCAGGGCTGCGGGGACACCTCAGGTCCCGGCGCGGGACCCGCGACAGTACCTTGATCCTCCCTCGGGTCCCTTGCGATGTGACGGCCTCCACCGCTTCCGCCGACACTCATTGCGCCGGGTACGATCGGCTCTCCACCTGTGGCCGCCTCGCCGCCCCGGGGCGTCGGTGCCGGGGCATGGTCCGGATCGACCACCGGAGAGAACGCCTCACCATCGATGCCAGCGCCGTCGGCTTCAGTAGATTCGCGTTTCGTCGGTGCGGGCGCATCATTTTCAGGAACCTCACTCATGACCCCACGCTAGGCCTTCCCACCCAGCGTGTCGAGGCTCGGCTCCGCCGCCGAAGAACACAGCTTGCGGCATTCACTCCAGCACCCGGCTGCCCCTTTCTTGGACCGAAGTCGGCGCTCCCTTTTCGCCTTGCGAACTACTAAGCATGCTGATTAAATACTTGTGACGATCGGGTTCGACGTCGACGGAAAGGGCCACCAATTCGGGTTCTGCCCAACACGGGGCACGCACTCGCGTCCAAACGGGAGGTTTAGGAGTAGATGACCAAAACGGAAGACGCCGCAGGCACAGTTAAGTACAGGCTCCGCGATGTCCTTCAGGGGCAGGTCCTATGCCTGGCCGGCGCCAACTTCGCAGTCGTAGCCAAGCGCCGCCAGGACCGGCTTGTCCACCTCGACCTGGAGACAGACGACAAGGCATCGGCAGCGTTGATAGGTATGCCCGGCGCACGGGTCCGACTCCTCGAGGGTACGTCGGCGACGCCTCAATAAGGAGGAGAAAAATGGCCCCCGATGGTCCCGGCCCCTAGGACGACTGGGTGGGTGGTATCCACGAGTTCCCTCAGCAGGTGGAGCGGCCCAGCAATGTGCGCAGGTGGACCGACGATCTGCTCCCCCCGGTGGAAGCCGACCGTGATCCGCTGGGAGTCATGCATCCAGTCACCACAGGGGTTCACTGGAAGAGGCGGCAGAACTCTATGAGAAGTTCCAGAAGAAACAAGATGGCTGCATCACGGTTGTACTCAGGCCCTGCTCTCCAGAGCAAGGGTGAGTTATCCCCCTCAAATCACACTGAGGAGAACGCATGCGCATTGTCATAACCGGAGCCACGGGACACGTCGGTACGGCACTCTTGCAGCGCCTCCAGGAAGCCCGCGCCGAGGAGGACGCCAGTCTTGAGCTCGTCGGTGTTGCCCGCCGCGAACCCGAGAAGGACGCGGCCCCGTACCGCGACGTGGAGTGGCATTCGATAGATCTCGGGACCCCCAGTGCCCAGTCCGCCTTGGAGACGGCCCTCACCGGGGCCGACGCCCTGGTCCACTTGGCGTGGCTGATCCAGCCCAATCATGATCGGGAGCTCCTTCGCCGGACCAACGTGGCGGGGACTGCCCAGGTCCTTGCGGCAGCCCGTACCGCCGGAACCGGGCAGGTCGTGTGCGCATCGTCAGTGGGCGCCTACTCCCCCGCTCCCAAATCCCCGAGGACCAAGGAGAGCTGGCCGGCCGGCGGCATCCAGGGCTCCCATTACAGCGAGGACAAGGCTGCGCAAGAGAAGCTCTTGGACGGCTTCGCAAAGGAGAACCCCGACGTCGTCGTGGCACGGCTCCGACCCGCGCTGACGTTCAGCGCAGAGGCCGGGAGCGAGGTGGGCCGCTATTTTCTTGGCAGTGTCCTGGCACGGCTCGTTCCCCGTAGGCCGCGGCTGCCCGTGGTGCCCATTCCGCAGGAGCTGGTTTTCCAGGCGGTGCACGCCGCCGACGTCGCGGACGCCTACTGGCGCGTGCTGCAGAGGCGGGCTCGCGGTGCCTTCAACATCGCGGCCGAACCCGTCCTGGATCCCAATGCGCTGGGGTGGGTTTTCAATGCTCGCCGGGTGATGCCGTTACCGCTTCCGGTACTGCGCGCCGTCGTCGAGGTCAGTTGGCGCTTGCGGCTGCAAGCGACCGACGGCGGGTGGATTGACATGGCGTCCGGCGCACCCGTCATGGATACCGCGCGGGCGCACGACCTCCTGGGATGGACCCCACGACGGTCCTCGCTCGAGTCATTGACCGAAATGCTGGACGGCCTGGGGTCCGGCAAAGGCCGGGAGACTTCGCCCCCGCTCGCGCCGCGGTAACGGTCCACGCAGCCCGACGCCCCCGGACCCGCCGACTAAAACTGAATATTCTCTCAATCGCAAAAGGGAGACATCATGCAACAGAGACAAAATGCAATGGCGAAAATCGTGCGCGCCACCGTGGTCTCGTTCCTCTTTGCTGGCGGCATGGCTTTCATGCCGGTCCAGGCGGATGCCAGTGCCGCAACGCCCCCGCAGGTGACCAGCTCGGCGCTCGAGGACGTCAGGCTGCCCCTTGGCCTGCAATCCATCGCATCCCCGTCCTCAATGTCGCCGTCGCCGTCGCCCAGCAATCCGGTCGATCCGGGGACCGGAGAAACTAAGGAAGCGAAGGACACCCGCGTCGAATACGCGCCATACGTCATCGCGGCAGTAATCGTCGTCGTGATCGTGGCCAGCGTGATCTTCTGGCGCGGGCGCAAAGTTTCGCATCCGAGGAAATCCGGCTGAAACTCCGGGACGCCTTGCGTTTGGCAGAAGCTCATGGGAAAGCCCGTTCTGGGTGGTCTCTACCGGAGCCTCTGGCAGTTGCGAACAACAGCGAATATAATAAGCATGCTGATCAATTCGCTCTCAGCAAGTGTGGACGAAACCGAAGGAGATAACGTGAGCACTCGAGTCGAAAAGCGTGTCCTGGTCAACGT
>NZ_JBFTZW010000142.1:0-5187 GCF_056406555.1 Arthrobacter sp. P1_B4 | reverse complement strand
GGTGAACTGCCGGAGCAGAAGTCGTTCAGTCTCCAGGAAGGTGAGCATGCAGACATTCTCGCACCGGGGGAAGACCCGTCACACCGATGGGGGAGGTCGGATTACCGTCGCTGGCCGAGCGCATCTCCACGCTGCTGGAAGAACATGGTCGCCTGGACGGCGTCGTCGTCGCTGCGGCGCCAAGCGAGCAGACCCTCGATCCAGCGCGCAATTCTGACCCGAGGCAGGTRCTTGAAGCCGTGGATGACAAGATGCTCGGTTTTCTCAGAGTCGCGAACGCCGCGCTGGCGGTCATGACCGAGTCGGGCTATGGGCGCATCATCGGGGTCTCCGGTCAGAATGCTTTCCTTGCCGGAAATGTGACGGGGGCGGTGCRCAATGCGGCGCTCATCATCACAGCGAAGAACTTTGCCGACTCCGTCGCCCGCGAAGACATGGCCGCGTCCGATGACTGAATGTCGCTAAGGCGTTCGTTCACCCTTCGAGCCACCGCCTCACGCGTCCGGTGCGGGACAAGTGAGGCGGCCGCAGTCTCTACCCGGGAACGGCACCCTGGTACAGGGTGAACTGGTTGGCCTGCTCCATGAACGCGTGGCCGACAATCGGCCCGTCGACCGAGCCGGTACGGACCCACATCGCGGATTCAACAAAGCTGTAGGGATTGTTCCCGTAGGGCGGGTAGCCCCAGGGCATCTCGTAGTTGTCGAAGACGCTCGTGAGGTACCAGATCCCGAAGGTGCTGGTCAGTTGTACCTGAGTGGCGATGTTGCGCCCGCTTACCGGTGATTTCCAAGTCTTCAACGCTTTCCACTCCGCGTTGTTCCCCACGTGGAAGGTGAGGCTGCCGTCTGGTGTGCCGTTGGGCGTCCCATACGAGTTGCGGCCGATCTCCAGGATCGGTTGGAGTGGAGCCGATCCGTTGGGTGCGCCGTACCACTGGCGCCACGTGAAGACTGTGCCATCGTTGAACGTCAGCGCCCCCCAGGTATACGCAGTCGTCCACACCTGCTGCCCGGAGTTGAAGTTCCCCCACTGGTGCTCAAACCAGATCGTGCCTGTGAGGTGGCGGGTCTTACCGCCGATGGTGACGGTGCCCTTACTCTTTGAAATCGGACCGGTGTAATAGTACGACAGCGCGTACATGGTGGCGGGATCCAGGTTCTGCCCGTTCCAGGGGATGTTCTGGTTCTCAAAGCCGCCCAGCCCGACCGGCATGTAGCCGTACGGTGACTGGGCCGTGTTCTCCATGTCCATGGCGATGGGCGAGCTCCCGTTGTTTGCGGCGACACCCGTGAACTGGAAGCGCCACGTGTCCGGCTCGGCACGGTACACCGTGGTGAATTCCACGTTCTCGCCCTTGGCGCTGTACTGGAAGTCGTCCGGCGAGGTCGAGTCCGGCGGCCGTGTCCCCTGCAATGAGCCAACAGCGGTCGGCTGGTGCGCCCAGATCAACTCCTGCTTGGCGAAGTCTCCGAACGAGAAGCTTACGCCTTGCTCCCACAGCGAGGGCCCCCCGGCGCACTCGGATTGTTCGTGAGGTTGTAGAAAATGCCGAACTCTTCCCCGGTGTCGTCATCGGTGAAGAAGCCGGTCCAGTAGTGCCACTCCTGGAACTGCCCGGTGTCGAAGATTCCGCCCGTGTGCCATTTGTGGTCCTGCGGCAAGAGGTACAGGGCATGGCCGCTGACTTCCTGGAACGGGCCAGCCTCCCCGGGGGCTGCCGCGCTGGCCCGAGGGGCGGCACCGGCCCCCAACAGACCCGCCGTGGCGGCCATCGCCAGACCCGATCCCAAGACCCTGCGGCGGTCAATTCCTGGTCCTGACGCGCGGGCGACGTCCGCACCTTCACCTCCGCCCTCGATCAACGGGCGATGGTTCTGCTCTTTACTCTCATACATGGCTAAACCTCCTGGTGGACCCCCACGGCCTTAGTCTGCGGTCGACAAATCGAGGATCCGTCGCGGGTCTGCGGCGCTGGTTGGCCGACTCGAACGCCGCGCATCAAACGCTCCCTACGAGGGAAGGGCTGATCCGGCCATCCGGTTCGAGCCTTTCCCGCGGAGCTTGGTGCGGCCACTGATGGGTGGCCGCCGTTCACCATTCCGTACCGGCTTGGGATTGTGGTCAACGTCGGGGTCGCACTTAGGAATCCAAGCCTCAATCCTGCCTGGCGCGGCCGGGACCGGTGCGGCCACGCTCGCAACCGTCACGTGAGGGTTCGCCCCGACCACCAACAATCCAGCAATACTTGCGGCGACGCGCGGGCCAGTGCTTCGGGATTCACGTCGACCTCGGCTTCGCCACGCTTCCACTTGGCAATCTGCCGGGAAACCGTCAGCTCGAAGTCTGCTCGGATCCCTTCGTCCAGCATTACCCCGGATGATCTCGCAGGGCAAGACCCGCAAATTCCGAGTGGACCAGTCCGAGGACCAGGCACAGGCTCCGAGTCCGACGTCGAGGGCGGTAGCCATTGCAACAGCCTCGTCAATCGTGCTGTAACGGACTATCGGCAGGGCCGGGCGGACCTGCTCCTCCGCCACCAAGGGGTTGTTGTTGTCGATGTCGGCTACGAGGGTGGTGGGTAGAAGTAGCCTGGCTGGTCGGTGCCCGGGTTGCCGCCGAGCAGGACGCGGGCCCCGGAAGCCTTAGCCGCTTCCACCAGGTTGTCGACGACGTCGTACTGTCTGCGGCGCGGGAGGCCGGCAGCGTGTTCGGAGTCAGCCGACGCGGCGATAGCGGATGTGGGTGGCCAGCGGTGAGTGAAGCACCTCGGCGGGCTCGAAGCCGAAGGATTCAACCCCGTCGAAAATACGCTCGCCCGAACCGAGCAGGACCGGTGCGATGTCGAGGGTGAGCTCGTCGATCACGCCGGCGATCAGTGCCTGTCGGACGGTCGAGGCCCCACCGGCGATGTCCACGCCTTTGTCTCCGCCGGCCTGGCAGGCTGCGGAGTAGGCCGAGTCGAAGCCCTCGGTGACAAAGTGGAAGGTCGTCCCGCCGTCCAGCTGGATCGGGTCATGTTCGTGATGGGTCAGCACGAACACCGGCGCGTGATAGGGCGGTTCGGCTCCCCACCAGCCTTTCCATTCCTCATCCCAGTCCCCGCGGATGGGGCCGAACATGTTCCGACCCATCACATATGCGCCGCGCGGGCGCATGAGCCACTCGTTCGCGACCTTGTCGGCATCGTTGGCGCGCGGGTCGCCGATGTGCCAGCCGTGCAGTTCCAGCCCCCGCTTGCCCAGGGGGTTCTCGCGGCTCTGGTCCGGCCCGGCGACGAAGCCGTCCAGCGAGATCGACATGTGGCAGGTGGTGTCCGGCATCGCGAACCTCCTGAGTGATTGCGACCTGCGTGCGGTCGTGTGGGGGATTCTGGGGATCGTAGCAGGTGATGGCTTCCTCGACCACCGTCTCCGGCGAATGGTCGCCTCGTTCAGCTGGAGGAGGCAGGCCGGTCGGGGCGGGCCAAGTCGGCCTGGATCGTGCGGATGATCGAGGCGAGGATTCCGGATGCGAGAAGTCCTGGCCCCAGCGGACCGGCGGAATTCGCGCCCAGCGGTGGCAGGCGCCGGAGCGCGGACCGGGCTTCGGCACTCATGTGCTCGAGTTGCCAGTGGATCTCGTCGTCGATCGTCTGGGGTCGATCGGGCGCCGCGAGTCCGGCCGCTTTCGCGGCATACGCCGCTGCCCCCAGGGCGTGCGCTCCCATGTGGGCGACGGCGGCGGCTTGCGTGGCGGACCGGGCGGCAGCCACCGCAGCAGGGCTGGTAACCTCGCCTGCGGCACGGCCGGCCACAAACCGCCGGCGGATCTCGTCGGCGGCACCGAGCTCACCGCGAGCGAAGGCCCGGGCCCGGGAGATGGCGTCGCGGGGGCGACCATCTGCAGGAGCCTCGGCCTCAAATAAAGCCACCACCCGCTCAGCGCAGTCTGCGGCCCAGCCCGCGACGACGCGGCGCTCGGGCTCACTTAGCGTCTGCGGAGAAGCCATATCAGCACCATACACACGCCTTGCAGACCGATCGGCTTACGGGCATTGCGATGCACGCGAATCTCGGTCTCGATACTTGGGCATGTCTGGATTCCCGGCCGGAACCCTGGACATGACTTGGGTGGGCCGGAGCCGCCCCGGAACGCAATGCAGCCTGTTCCGGCTGGAGGCCTCTACCGGGTGGGGTCGCAGTCTGGGTTCCAAGCCCAGGGATTTCGCGCCGGGCGCCAGGGTAGTGGGGCTCGGTTATCTCCGAGCCCCACTCGTCCAGGTGCTGGCATTCGGAGCAGACCGTCCACTCCGGGTGATGTCAGTGCTGCCCCAAGCTGCCTCCAGCCGGCGGGATGGCGCCTGGTCCGCCTCCCGTGCCTCGCTCCCGCTCCCGGTCGGGCTCACTCAGGCCATCGCTCGCGGGGGTCCCGTCACCATCACCGTCGGTATCTATGAGGCCATTGGTCTGATCGAAAGGCTTCTCGGTGGGTCGGTCAACGACCGTGTCATTCGCCGCCCTGCTCGTGCCCTGGGCGGATCCCTCACCCGGGAAGACGCTTCCGGTGGTTCCTGTGGGCGGCACGGTTGAGGCTGCAGTGTCATTCCTGGGCGCCGATTCGCCGGCTGCTTCGTTTTGGCCGGTTGCTGCCGCAGCGACACCCGCGGCGGCCGCAGCAGCTAGTCCGGCCCCGGCAATCACCTTGCCGGATACGCCCGCTTTGCCGCTGTCCCCCCGCGAGCCGGCCGCCGCGTCGATGCCCGGAGTATCGGTCGAGGCCCCCTCGCTGACAGTTCCCCGCCAGGCTCCGGTGGCGTAGCCCTCGTCCTCGATAAAGGTTTTGAACCGGTTGAGGTCCGCCTCGGCCTGCTTGGCCACAACATCAAGTTTGTCGCCAACCTTTTCCACGATGCCTTCGGGCTCGTAGTCGAGGGTCAGCATGACCGACGTTTGGCCGCCGCCGACATCTTCAAACATCACCACACCGGCATTGGTTGCGCCCTCTGTGGCTGCCCAGGCCACCTTTTGGTCAGGTATCTGCTCGAGGATTTTGGCCTGCCACTGCCGCCGTACCCCGGCGATTTCCGCAACCCACTCCAGGCGGTCGTCGCTAAGTTGTTTTACGCTCTTCACCGCACCCATGAAATGCGGGAAGTCTTCGAACTGGGTCCACTGGTTGTAGGCCACGCTCACGGGAACGTTGACC
>NZ_JBFTZW010000141.1:0-5213 GCF_056406555.1 Arthrobacter sp. P1_B4 | reverse complement strand
GCCCTACTCCTTTTTGTGTTGTCGAAGACAAATATTGCCGCCCCACCGACCACCAGCAACAGGACGATCACACCAAAGAAGATTTTGGTTCGTCGATTCATGACCTTTCCCACTCCTTCTGAGTAGAAAATCCTGCAGGGGGTCAGAGGACCGTTGCTTGCCCATGGCCATAGGAAAAAGGTAGCGGTCCGCACTCAACCAGAACACCCTTGACGAACACCACGCTTGGGGTCCCAAGCCGGCGCCGGGCACCTGTACGTAGCGAAGCTGCGGGCATATCCTGCCAACAAAGCCAGCCCTGCACCTTGGCTACGGGAGAAGAACCATGGAGACCCCGACGGCCGCCCGACATGCGGCTCCGCAAAGCGTCAACACCCTTATCATCGGGGCCGGGCAGGCTGGCCTGGCCACGAGCTACTGGCTAAGCCGGGCCGGCGTCGAACATCAGTTGCTGGAACAGCGCGAAACGCTTGGCGGGGCGTGGCAGGACCGGTGGGACGCGTTTTGCCTGAACACGCCGAACTTCTCGCTCGCGCTGCCCGGCATGCCGTATGACGGCCCCGCCCCGGAAGCATTCATGCTGCGGGATGACCTGATCGGCCATTTCCGGCACTATGCGGAGAGCATCGACGCCCCTGTCCGAACAGGAGAGGATGTCACGCGTATCGCGCCCGCGGATGGCGGCGGCTTCGACGTGGCCACAACCCGGGGCAGCTGGCGGGCCCGGAACGTGGTGCTCGCTACCGGCGGCTACCAGCAGCCGAAAATCCCCGCGCTGTCGGCGCAACTGCCCAGCCACATCCTGCAACTTCACACCGACAGCTACCGCAACCCGAGCCAACTGCCCGACGGTGCCGTGCTCATCGTTGGCACCGGCCAGTCCGGCGGCCAGATCGCCGAGGAACTGCTCGCCGTCGGCCGCGACATCCATCTGGCGGTGTCCACGTGCCCGGAAGCACCGCGCCGGTACCGCGGCCAGGACCTCCTCTATTGGATGATGCAGCTTGCACAATTTGGCCCCGACTACGGACTGAACGGCCTCACCGTGGGGCAGTTGCCCTCCCCCGCGGCGAGGTTCGTCTGCAACCCGCTGGTGTCCGGCGCCGACGGCGGCCACGACATCCACCTGCGGGACCTCGGCCGGCGCGGCGTCCGGCTGCACGGCCATTTGGAAGCAGCCGACGACGGCGACCTCGTCTTCAGTGATGACCTTCCGGACCGCCTGGCCCTGGTGGAGGCGGCGTTCTACCAGCGGATGAAGCCGATGTTCGACAGCTATATTGCCGCCACCGGCCGGTCGGCACCGGAGCCGGAGCCGCCGCGCAGGGACGATTGGCTTCCTTCGGAGCCGGCGCGGCTGAACCTCGAAGCCGCCAACGTCACCTCGGTCCTCTGGGCCACGGGCTACCGGCTGGACTTCAGCATCCTGGACATCCCAGTGCTGGACGAATGGAACTACCCCCGGCACCACCGCGGCGTCACCGAACACCCGGGCTTGTACGCCGTCGGATTGCCGTGGCTGACCGGGCACGGCTCGTCCATCGTGGCGGGCGTGGGCCGCGATGCCGAATACATTGCGCAGCACATCGCCGGCAACATCGCCGCCCGGTGAAGGCCACGTTCCGGAGGGGTGGCTACCCAGTGCAAGGCCGGTCGAAGTCCACCGGCGCGGCCAGGCCGGCCGAGTTGAACCACTCCCTGGCCCATGCCTGGACCGAGGGTATCGCGAGTTGCTCGGCAACAAGCTCCGGCGGCCCGTCGAACACGGATTTCCCCTCCTCCAGAAGGTCCCCGGTGCCGCTGCCGGCGAGGAGCCCGAAGAGCGCAGGCTGGTCGAGGAAGGGAAGCGTCCCGCCGTCGCCGTCGGTCAGCACGCCCCAGCGCGAGGTGAACAGCGAAAACTCCTCCGGACGTTCCCCGTGGTCCGCCACGAGCGGGCAGGCTTCGCCGTCGAGCGGGATCCGCCGGTAGTTGGGCTCCGTTTCGTCGAGGGCCATCAGTTGGACATCGTCCAGCCACGAAAGCCAGACCGCTGTGCACTCTCCCATCAGCGGATACGGGGCGGCGGCGATGTAGCCGGCCTTGCTCACGTGGGCGGAGTGGCCAACGGCGATGTTGAGGACCTGCCCCCGGACCAGCGGCAGGACCGCGCTGACAGGCTGGTGGTAGTTGGCGAATTTCTGCCGCATCACGTCGGCGCTTGAATTCGAACCGATGGACACCACCAGGGAACGGGCTTCCAGCGGTGCCGCCCTGGCTTGCGCGAGGGCTTCATCCAGGCCGGCAGAAAGCTCAAGGGGCCGGAAGTCATTGCCGTCCATGACACCCGAGGCCACGGGCGGGTCCCACGGATACAGCAGTGGATCGAGATGGCCGGCGCCGCCGGCCCCGCTCAGTCCCATGGAGTCAGCCGGGCGAAGCCGTCGGCATCGTGATGGAGACTAATCAAGGTGGCCCGCTTTCGTGGCTCGGGACTTCCATTGTCTCGCACTTTTGGGGGAACGGACCTTCGGAGTTTAGGGAGGCGACCAGCCAGCGCCGTTTCGGTGCGAGGCCATTCCTGAAAGTGGGCGCCGGGCCGGCGGGGCTGGCCACGAGTTACTGGCTCACCCGGCACGGCGTGGAGCACTAGGTGCTGGAGCGGCGGGATGCTCTGGGGGCGCGGCAGGACCGGTGGGACTCGTTCTAACCGAACACGCCCAACTTCTCGTTCATGCTGCCGGGGCTGACTTACGACGGTCGTGACCCCGATGCCTTCCTCGCATCCACCTCGATCCTAGTTACGGGTGGTCGCGCCGAACCCGGTGTCGTTCTCACTGTGTCCGTCTGATGCGCTGTTGTTCAGGCCTTGAAGCATCGATCTGCTACGTCGACGCTGCAGGTCGTAGTCCACTCGCACAACGTAGGGATCCGGGATACAGGTGGCAAGTTTCGGGCGCTCGACGCGAGGTAAGCATAATGAGCGCAAAGCGATCCACGCTCGTGCCGCTTTCTCATCGAACTGGCTGCCGACGATCCCGATTTCGTTGTCGGCTATGAACGTTGCAATCTGTGATCCGTTCACGTTTATCATACCGCTCTCCTCGAGCAGCTTCCGTCAGTCGCGGCTGATCGTCCCAGTAGTGAAGAAGAGGTAAAAGATGGAATCGCAGACTCTGGTCGGCGAATAACGGCCACAAGATGTGTCGCATTAAGAGCCGGGGTAGCCGGGCTGCGACGGCGTCGTTTTGCGCGAGGCTCGTGAGGAGTGGACTAGGAGACGACAAGCGACCTGGACGACGGCGCGGCCTCTAGCCATCTTGCGGCGTCTTTGTAGACGTTGAGCTCGCTAGGCATGTAGCCGTAGGACCACTTCATACCCTCGCGCTTTCTGACCGTGGGTTCACAGAGCATGTCCACTCCCGCGTTGATGTCGATTGCGGCAATGTCCCCAAATCTAATATGCCTATCGTGAGGGCGTTCACCACGCGGCTCGGCTAAGACAACTTCCAATCTCTCGATCCTTTTTGTCTCTGTTCGTGTCCAGACGTCCCGAATCATCGCCGCAGTCTGCTGTGCCGACCATCGGCTCTTGTTTTCCCGGTTGTCATGACGACGGCGTTGCCCAATGAGCTTCACGCTGGCTCCCGGCAATAGAGCGGAGTCTAGACGTTCAAGGAGCCAGGAGACGTGCTCAGGTGTATCGCGCCGGCGATTCTCATCGGCGGCGTCCCACATTCGATGAAAGACATAACGATCAGTGATGACCACGTTGCGTGTGCACTGCGCCAAAGGCGCTAGGACATGTGACCAAAATTCTTCCCGCGGCGCGCCATACCTGTGCCTTCCTCGGCGCTCCATGTCCTCCAAGGAACGGATAATCTTTCCTTCAGAGAGTGTGATGGGCGTGGCCACCTCCAAAGCAGCGCCTTCGAGGACCCCCGATTCTTGTTCATCGAGTTTCATGTTTGGCGAGAGCTCCTCGCGGACAACCACAATTTTCGCCTTATGCTTCCATTCGACGTAGAGATCTTGCAGGGACGTGAGCGAGGAGAGCGGGAACTCCACGGGAGGATTGCTTACTCTGAGCCGCGACTTCACCGCAAAGTCAGCGATGACAGCATTCCAGACTTGGCGGCTCACTGTCGGGATTCCGTCCCCGGCTCGAATCGAACGGCTGAACGCATTTTTCTCATGCTCGCTACCAAAGACAAGCACCGCATGCTTCATAAGCAACTCAGTAAATTCTCGATGGTGCTTCCTCTGATGCGACGGCGGCCCCTGGGATAGATCCCCGATGGCCTCCGCGGACAAGGCAATAGTCGCAAGCATTCAGTGGCCCTCTCCGAATATCTCGTCCAGCCGCTCCTCGAAAAACCCCTCCGGCCATTCGTCCAGAAATTCGCCGTCCTCGCTCAGCCGGATGCGCAGCACGTCGGCACGACCCGAAGCGTCTTGGTCGACGTACAACACGGCGACGTCAGCAGGCGCGAGGGAACCYTCCCGGATCCGGCGCTGCACGCGCAACATGAGGTGTTCACTGTGGGTTTCGACGATGAGTTGGTTGCCTTGCCCCTCGGCAGAAGAAGACGCGATAAGCAGGTCCGCGAGCCGCGCTTGGAGCCGCGGGTGGAGGTGAGTCTCGGGCTGCTCGATGCATACCACGGAGTCTGTCTCTGCCAGTAGCTTGACGACAATCGGAAGCATCTGGCTGACACCATATCCAACATCAGCTGGCGTCACCTGCACACCCGAGCGGGTATCGGTTAGGGCCATAACGACGAGGTCGCCCACTAACGATGCCACGCCTGCCTGAGCCTCAATGGGTAGCATCTGGAGGTCATAAGGAACTTCCAGGTGCGTCAGCCACTCATTTACGCCTTCGACGACGACGCTGTTGTTGTAGAGAAGCATGGCAGTGTCATATCCGTCTCCCGGTCGATCTCCGCTGGAGGCGCGGTCGTAGTAGCGCTTGGGGGCTGAGCGGAGCGGACCGAGATACGTAATTCCGGCCAGTAGTGCACGTACCTCGGATCCAATTCCGGCCAAAAGTCGTGCCATCCGATTGGTGTACGACATATCCGTGGAGCGCTGACGCTCCGGATAGGAGCTTAGAAACGTCTTGCTGTACTCTACTTCGGCCGATGGCAGTAGACCCCCAGCGACTATCGTGAGGTCATGCTCTCCTATCTTCTGGAAATGCTTTACGGCTGCTCGGACTCGGCTCTCGCGAG
>NZ_JBFTZW010000140.1:0-5335 GCF_056406555.1 Arthrobacter sp. P1_B4 | reverse complement strand
GGCGCGGTGGGTTCCGGTGGTGTCCTGTCGTGTCGTGGGTGGCGTTGCGGCGTCGGTGGTGGGTGTCGCTGTGCCGTATCCGGCTGTGCCCGTGGCGTCGCGGGTCTCGGCGCGGTCGGTATCAGTGGCGTCGSGGGTCTCGGCGCGGTCGGTATCAGTGGCGTCGCGGGTTTGGGCGCGGTSGGTTCCGGWGGYGTCCTGTCGTGTCGTGGGTGGCGTYGCGGCGTCGGTGGTGGGTGTCGCTGTGCCGTATCCGGCTGTGCCCGTGGCGTCGCGGGTCTCGGCGCGCTCGGTTCCGGAGGCGTCCTGTCGTGTGGCGGATGCTGCGTCAGCTGTATCCGCGTCCGTGTAGGTGCGTCCGCTGTCCATCCGGTAATGCTGGTAGAGCCGGTCTTCCTCGGCAGGCTCCAGAGGCCGATCGGCGTCGATCCTTGGCGCGTCCTTGACCTGATTTTTGTTGTACGGGACGACGATGTCATTGCCCTCCAGCCGAGCACCCTCGAGGGGAACAAATGATTCCGACATCCCGAACAGGCCCGTACGAACGGTTACCCAGCTGGGCTGGCCGGCTTCGTTGTCTACGAAGACCTGGCCGATGGAGCCGATCTTTTCTCCGTCTCCCGACAGGACATTTGCGCCTTGGCTGAGCAGACGGTCAATTTGTTCGGTGGTGAGCATGACCTCTCCTTGGATCTCTTCGGTTGAAATAGTGGCTCCGGTCAGGAGCCCCTGATGGACCGCCCGACCGGTACCGGACAGGACCCTTTGGTGCTGTCCGGTGCTTGGGAAGCGTCCGCGGCACTGCGAACTCCGGGAGGGGCGATGATCAGCCGGCAGTGTGCTCAGCTGAGAACTTCCGAGGCCGACCCGCAGTTCTGGCACGGTCAGGGTCCTGCGCGAGACCTTCGCGAGCGGCGGCCTGAAGCCGAAAGAGAGCGGAGACTGGGGATGAACGTTGTCGCCACCGCCAGTCCGGCTTGGAGCCGGTGGGAAATGTCCAATGGAATGCGCCGCCATTCGATTAGGAGCTGGGACCGGTCCCGTCGCGCAGGGAGTTCTCCCGCGCCGTTTTCCGTGTTATATCACGAGCCCGGCTAGATTAGGAAGCCCCCTTATGAATAGGTGGGCTCCCGGCGGCTGGGCTCCGCCGGAGGGCACGCTGGGAAGCCCGGCGCCCAAGAGACGGGCCGGTGAGGACACCCGTGGCGGRCATTCCAGGCCGTACAGGTGGGGTCCTTGCGCGAGGCGATGGCGGAGAGAGAATGGTGAACTGGACCAGGTCTAGTCTTGGTCCAGTTCGTCGAGCAGGGACTTCGCTGCGGCGGCGATGTCATCGTAGTTATTCTGGGCGGCCCGGCCCTGGATGGCGAGAATCGCGCAGCGATGCAGCCGGCGGAAATCACCGAAGGGAAAGCTGTAGCGCCCCTTCGTGTCGTGCGTCTTCTCGGCGTCTTCGCCCAGATGCCACGTGCCGTACTCCTTGTACCCGTGCTTGTCGATGAATGCGTTTTCTGCCTCGGCGTCGGGCGCGTGCTCGCTCCAATCGTCACGGGTATCCCGGGCAAACCTCGAGTCCTTGATGAGCTGCCGAGCATGACGCAGCGCCGCGTCGTTGATCTTGATAGTCATGAGGTGGTTTCCGCTCTGTCTCAAATTTCCGGGGCGGGGGCTGCGGAGGCGTGGCGAGGCTGGGCGCCAGTGCACCAAGACCGGCCGCCCCTTTGCCATGCCAGAAGGCGCACGCGGTCGCCGGTGGGTGCCGGGTGAGTCATGTGCCGGAAATGCCGTTCAGGTCACGAAGTTCTCCGGTGCTTCCGGTGACTGGTTTCCACCGCGGGAGACGTGGACTTTCGTGGCGGACGGTCCGGACTGCTCCGGGATTTGGGCGCGGATTTCCAAGACACCGTCGATGTAGCTGGCCTCCACGGTGTCAGGGTCCGCGCCGCGGGGCAGCGGGACGCTTCGCGAATATTCGCCGTACCGCACTTCGCTTCGGTAACCCGGTTGATCCTTGTGCGCGGGCTCGGTGCGCCGGGCAGCGATATTCAGGCTGCCCTCGGTGACGGTGATATCGATGTCCTTGTCCGGGTCGATGCCGGGGATGTCGGTTCTGACCACCAAGGTGTTTCCGTCCCGGTATTCTTCGACCCTGAGCCAGGTGTCCGTCTCGCCTTGCAGGAAGCGCCGGACTGGTTCGGRCACGTCGATGCCCGTGCGGCGGAATAGGTTGTCCATGTCTATCTCCTTGCTGTTTAGCATCTCTGGTCTCACGGTGCCGGATGCGCGCGGAGCAATGACTCCTGCCGCTTTGGCGACTACTACTTACGACGGCGACGCCGGAACCGGCCGTCGGAGCTGCGCTCGGAGGCTTTCAAAGCTTGTTCTCGGCGAGGCGTTGCGGGCGGTCGCCCGGCATGAGGTGAAACGTCATGAGGTTGGACTCGGCGGCGCGGGCCGAGAAACGCCGGGAGTTTCCTCCCGGGGTGTTCCAGAACCGGCCCGCAACCGTCTGACAGAAGTCGCAAGGCGTCCTCAGCGGCAGCCCTGCATCCGGAGGTTCGAGGCTGCTACGCCCTGGTCCTGCGACCGGCAAGAGCCCCATAGATCAGGAGCACAATAACGGCCCCGAGGATGGAGAGGAGCCAGGTCCGCAGGTCAAAGAAGTCAGCGAGCCCTCCGCCGAAGATCAACGAGCCGATCCAACCTCCGAGGATTGCGCCCACGACGCCAACAACGAGTGTGATCAGCCAGCCGCCTCCTTGACGGCCGGGAAGGACCGCCTTGGCGATAGCTCCGGCGATAAGGCCGAGAATGAGAAAAGCGAGAATTCCCATCTTTGTACTTCCTTTCGGTAGACCGGTCGTGGAATGCGGCCGTACCGGCGATTTAATCAGCATGCATAGTAACGCGCAATACCCGGCTCAGCGGCCTTCTGTCTTGCTCGCCCCTTGCCGGTCCGAACTGCATTGGAAGCGGCGACTGGCCGTGGCGCCGGGCGGGGGAGGCTCAGTGGCAACCAGCCGCGGGAGGCTAGTTCATTGGTGCCGGAGGCCGTCCTTGGGCGGGGAGGGCACGTCGAGCCTGGGGTGCCGGGCCGTGGAGCCTGGGGCGCCGGGCCGTGGAGTCTGAAAGAAATCCACAAACCGGGCGAGTTGCTCAGACAGTGCCTCCCACCCGTCGAAGTCGGCGGGAACGGCCGCACGCTCAGCCCTGGAGGCCGCTTGCAGTGCCGCCGTGCCGGCGTCGGTAATCTCAACCTGAAATTGGCGCCGATCCTCAGGGTTTCGCGTCCTCGTGACCAGACCCGCGTCCTCGAGCCGGGCAAGGACGCGGCCGAGCGTTTGGCTTTGGACATGAACTCTTGCGGCGAGCTGTTCCTGGTACATCGGGCGGGGTGCCACGGCTTCCAGCGCGATGACGGCGGCACGCGTCAACCCCAGTGGCGCCAGGGCGTCGTCGTGGAGGCGTTGCACTAAACGGGCCGCTGAGGTTAGAAGCCGGTAACCGTCCCGGGCGTTGGGCTCACGGGCGAGTATCACGAAGAAGACCTTCCTGATTGGGTGGCAACGAAAGTCACGCTGCCTGCGACGTCGGCACGAAGCGCCGACGCTGGATACCCACCCTATGCATGCCGGGCTCCCTTTTGGCAAGTATGCTTACTATTTTTCACGCGCAGCCTACAGGCGCGCGGCGATTCACCCAACGGGCGGAAGGTGGACCGTCCGATTTTCGTCGAGGCCTTGCGCGACATATAGCAAGTGTGCTTAGTATCTAGTTAGTAACCGTGCTTACTAATTTCATCCGGTAGCGCTAGTCACGATCCCAAGCGGACCATTCCTGAAAGAGAGCAACGATGACACAGAATCCATGGGCCCAGGCAGCACCCGAAGCTTCCCCGGACCGGTACGCCGGTGTTGGAGTTGTGCCCCCGCAAGGCACGGGACGTGCTGACTCCAAACAGGAAGCGGCCAAGGACGAAGCTGCGGACGTAACGCGGCACGCGGCAGACGCTGCCCAGAACGTCGCCGGGACGGCCAAGGCGGAGGCAGTCAACGTTGCCGCCGAGGTCAAGACCAATGCCCGGGACCTGCTGCACCAGGCAAAGTCCGATCTCACCGAGCAGGCAGGAACCCAGCAGCAGAAGGTCGCCGAAGGTCTGCGGTCCGTCGCCGGCGAATTGCATTCCATGGCTGCCGCTTCTGACCAGCCCGGCGTGGCCAGTGACCTCGTCCGCCAGGCTGCCGAGCGCTCCTCCGCTGTTGCGTCCTGGCTCGATGGCCGGGATCCGGGTTCGCTTCTGACCGAGGTAAAGTCCTTTGCCCGGCAGCGCCCGGGCACCTTCCTCCTGCTCGCGGCTGGAGCCGGTGTCCTGGCTGGGCGTCTCAGCCGCAGCTTGAGCGCCGGCGCCCCCGAAGCGACGGGCGCTACCGCTACCGGCACGTCCACTGCTGGCCGGATCCCCGATACCGGGGTAGCGGTTCCGCCGCCGCCGGTACAGATGCCCGCTCCGCACACCACGACGGCGGGCCTCGCTGACACCTACCCGCCGAATCCGCTGGACTCCGATTTGGGAACTCCCGATCCGCTCCGCGACGCCGGGCAGGGCCGCCGGTCCTCAGAGTCCGTGGCCGGCGAGCCATTGCAGCAGGCTGATCCGCTGCGCGATGACCCCTTTGACGGTGGCCGTCGATGAGCAGCGAAATGCCTCCCACAGCCGCGCAGGCAAAGGCTGAATCGACGTCCCTGGGTGACCTCCTCGGTGAGGTCACACGGGACATGTCCACCCTGATGCGACAGGAAGTGGAACTGGCCAAGGTCGAACTCAAGCAGTCCGCCACCCGGGCAGGCAAAGGCACCGGCATGCTCGCCGGCGCCGGCGTCGCTGGCCATTTCGTGCTCCTGTTCCTGTCTTTGGCGCTCTGGTGGGCGCTGGGGATCGTGATGGGACTGGGCTGGTCCGGCGTTGTTGTCGCCGTCATCTGGGCAGTTGTCGCCGCCGTTCTGGCAGCCATGGGCCGCAAGGAACTGAACGCGATCAAGGGCATGCCGAGGACGGCTGAAACCCTCCAGGAAATCCCGCCCACCCTAAAACCCAACTCCTAAGATTCAGCGAGGAAACACGATGAGCGAAAACCCGGATGTCATCCGAGCAGATATTGAAGCAACCCGTGCCCGCCTGGGCACAAACGTGGACGCCGTCGCTGACAAAGTCACGCCGTCGCATATCGTCCAGCGGCAGACGGATAGAGTCAAAGAGAACGTCAAAGACGCCGTCTTCGGAGTAAAGGATAAAGTCATGGGAGCCGCAGACCATACCGCCGACCACGTCCACTCC
>NZ_JBFTZW010000139.1:0-5428 GCF_056406555.1 Arthrobacter sp. P1_B4 | reverse complement strand
TCCTATTCACTTGATGGCCGGACGGGAGCGGATTTGATGGGCAGGGCAGTGTCCGATGACTTTAATGGGCCTAACGGTGGGGCGCCCGCAAAGGCGACCTTGGTTATTCGAGTCTGGAGGGACCCGGCAAGTACCGAACACTTCCGTGCACGGATCATCGCTGGATCGTCGGAAGCTGAGGAACCTGCGGTGAGTTATGCTAGCGGCCCGCCGGAAGTCGTCGCAGCGGTGAACCGTTGGCTAGACAACATCCCGGATGGTTAGGAATGTGCCGGCTCCGCCCAGAGGCGACGCCGAAGTGGACTGTGAGGTTTGTAGTGGCTGGTCTGGGACTGGCTGGCAGAGTGGGTATTGGCCGTTCTGCCCCGTGGATGTGACTCACGAAGTGACTGGCCCCTGCAAGGGTGTCTTTGAGTGGGATCTGTCCGTCCGCGGGGTGGAGCGGCCGGTACCGCCCGGCCCACGTCGGTAACTTGATCAGAAGGTTGTCCGCCCCGTTGGAGCGTGGCTCGTAACAGTGTTGTTMCGAAGTGACCTCTACCCGGACTGGTACCGGCCGTTTACGGCCCTGACCGTATCCGCGAAGTAGAGGAAGGTGCCAGAACCGCCATGACCATCGTTGCGCATTCCCGCCCTTTGTCGTCGGCGTCGACACCCACGCCAAGAACCATGTCTACGCCATCATCACTGCCGGCACCGGTGAAATGATCGACACCCGGGCCTTCCCCAGCAGCGGGGCCGGTATCAACCGGTCCATTGCCTGGGTCGCGCGAGCAGCGGGGCCGGTATCAACCGGTCCATTGCCTGGGTCGCGCGCCGCACCGGCGCTGACCTGGCCGCCTTGTGGGTGATCGAGGGCGCTGCTTCCTACGGCGCCCTGCTGGCCGGTGCAGTCGGCGCCGCCGGCTACCAGGTCGCCGAAGCCGCCCGCATGGATGCCCGTCACGGGGTCGGCAAATCCGACCCGCTCGACGCGCACCGGATCGCCGCAGCGGTCCTGCCGCTCGATGAGCAGCAACTGCGCCAACCACGACTGAACGAAGGAGTGCGCGCGGCCCTGCAGGGCCTGGTCACCGCACGGGAGTCCATGACCACCGACGCACCAGGGGCGTGAACGCGTTGACCGCCCTGCTCCGGGTCAACGACCTCGGCCTGGACGCGCGTAAACCCCTGACCGGACCCCAGATCGCCGAAGTCTCCCGCTGGCGGGTCCGGAAAGAACCGCTGGCCTTGTCCGTTGCCCGCTCCGAAGCAGTCCGGCTGGCCAAACGCACCACCGAACTCGACGCGGACATCAAAACCAACAACTCCCGGATCACCGAGCTGGTCGAAATCAGCGAAGCCGCGCCCCTACTGGAGGAAACCGGCTTCGGTCCCGTCACCGCGGCCATCTGCCTGACCGTCTGGTCCCACCACGGACGCGTCCATTCCGAGGCGGCCTTCGCTTCCCTGGCTGGGGTCAGCCCCATCCCGGCCTCTTCCGGTAACACCGTCCGGCACAGACTCAACCGCGGCGGCGACAGAACCCTGAACAAAGCCCTGCACCTGATCGCCCTGACCAGGATGACCTTCGATACCTCCGCCCGGGGCATGTACTGGACTCCCTACTCGAAGTTCACTGCCAGCCGACGACCCAGCGCTTGGGCATAGTCCGCCGTGCCCGAGAACACCTCGACAACCCCGCCATGGGCATGGCGAACACCCGGTTCGGCCGCAATGTCTCGATCGATAGCACCCGCCCGGTGCCTCCCGACCGGATTTTGGAAACGAACGCCCGCGAAATCAGCCGCCGGCTGATAACCCGGGACCGGATCATCCCCGCGACGGCCGGCAACGCACTCATCGCGCCCTGCCTGCAGTTCATGATCCGTGACTGGTTCAACCACGGCAGAGGCTGGAGCGAGAATCCCTCGATACTGCCCACCGAGCCCGGCGACGATTGGTCGGCGCCGCAACTGGCCGTCTTCGGGACGATGAACCCGGGCCTGGTCACGCTGCACAACTATCCCAAGCACCTCCAGACATTCCGCCGTCCCGACGGCCAAATCATCGACCCGGCGGACCGCCATTTTGCGCAGCCGCGAGCTCGGCTTCCCCCGCTACACCGAATTCCGGCGTCTGCTCCATCTTCCGGTCCCCCGCAGTTTCGACGAACTCACCGACAACCCCAAGTGGGCGGGTGAACTCGGAGACGTCTACGGCGGCGACATTGACCGGGTGGATCTGCTCGCAGGCATGTTCGCCGAAACGCGTCCCGAAGGATTTGCCTTCAGCGATACCTAGTTCCGGATCTTCATCCTGATGGCCTCGAGGCGGCTGAACAGCGACCGTTTATTCACGCGTGACTTCACCCCTGCCGTCTACACGCCCGAAGGGATGCGCTGGATCGATGAAACCACCATGGTCACGGTCCTGCTGCGTCACTGCCCGGAACTGGCGCCCGCGCTCCGATCATCAAAAAACGCTTTCACACCGTGGCTGCGGACGAACCGGCGATAGCAGCCCTATGATGATCTCCCTTACCACTTCGTCGGCAGCCCGGCTCATTCTGACCGTGCGCTTTCCGATTGGAACACTTAGCCTGTTGTTTCCGCGACTGGCCACACGGCTCATGCTGCTGGACCTGGACGAGAACTCCGCATCGTTCTACCTCGTGCGCCTGTTTGGAGGCCGCGGCATTTTCCTCGGCGTAGCGGCCCGTGTTGTCCCGGAACGGGACCGGAACAAGATCTTAGACTATGCCGCGCCGATCGATCTGGCCGATGCCACGGCAGCGGCCGTGGCTGGTCGGCGGCGGCCGTGGCTGGTCGGCGGCGGCAGATTCCGGCGCGGGCCGCCGTGCCCGCCGCCGTTTCTGGTCTCATAGGTGCCTCGGCGCTGCAGCAGCTGGGCGTGGCCCTTTCGCAGCAAAAATGACAGCGCGCCCAAGTGCCCCCGTCCTGACCTGCCGGGGAAACACCCTGACGGCTGCAGCTCAGGATCCACCCGCGAAAAATCGCCGCTTCGACTGGATACAAACAGCTGGCGACGCACCGACGCGAAATCCAATGTCACCCATCCCTTGTTTCAACGTTGAAGTTGCCCACTAAAAAATGAGGATATGGGCGGTGGTCCTTGACATTTATTGCTGTCAAGTATCGCCAATCGAACGTTTCGAAGGGGCCCGCCCAAGCGGTCGGCGCACGTGTGCTGAGTCCGGGTACCGTTCGCCCCGGTAGCGCAGCCCTGTAGCGCTGTTGCTTGGGGTCTTTCCACATCCCTACCTTATGGCTTGGTAGGACGTACCAGCTTGCCTGAGCCTGGTGGTGTTGGTTCGGTAGCCGTACCTCCGGGAAGCCCCTCCAAGAGCGTCTGCGCCCTCTTGTCCAGCGCCCTGGAGAGCGTCTGCTGGGCGAATCCAAGGACAAGTGCGTAGGCCAAGATCTGCCCCTGGGAGTCCAGGACTGACAGACCGGGGACGAAGTTGCCCTGGATAGCGATCAGGCCCAGTATGGCGGTCAGCGCGCCCAGCGGCACCTTGAGAAACGCCAATGCGACCGGTACGTCGTATGGCGTAGAGGTTCCTTTGAGGTTGCGGATCGACAGAGTGGCGGCGAGCGCGCCGCCCAAAGCTCCGAGAACGGCGACGACGAGGATGTCGGCGCTGCTCGGAGAGGCCTGACTTCCTGAGCTGGTTGGGCAAGCCATGCCAGTAACAATGGTTAACGCAGGGTCGGTGCTCGATATCACCTGCTTGGGAAAGCAGAGGGGCATGAGGTGGGGGTTTTCGGACACGAAGACGAGAGTCGCGATCACTCCCAAGGCGATAAAGGTCGCAGCAATAAGGAGGATATTGCGGAAGCTGCGGAGTTGTGAATGCTTGAGATCCAAGTTTTCGTAAGTGTCACCGACCACGCGTCGCATGCGGGGTCGCAAACACTCGACGGGCTCCGCTTCCAAGTCGGGAATCGTAATGCAACGTGGATCATCCCTGTGCATCGTCGCATTTGCCCGGGCCACTACCATGGGAATCTCGGCCCTCAGTTCTTCCTTTTCATACAGGTCGATCATCTGGGCCCTGGCTGTGTGCATATTTCGGTACGCAGCCTCCACGAGTGTTCCTCGCCACCAGTTCGCCCAGCGGCCGGGAATGGGATCATCTCTGAATGCGGCGGCCCGGGCCTTCTTTATGAACCCGCAGACGCCGCCTGCGATGGTTTCCTGGGCCGGGGTCAAATTTCCCCGAGCACGGGCTGCGTCCACTCGCATCTGCAGCTTGTCAGTTTCGACGGCGACGTGCTGAACCCAAATCCGTGTTCGTGGGCTCTCAGAACGGGATGGCGGAACCAGGGCTTGTTCATGTCCCTCGGCGAGGGTCCGATCACTCCTCAGGTCAGTCACTGCCTATCCTTTCTGCCATGGGGCCGTCAAAAGCCCAAATATCTACTTGAAGCGACGTCCCGGCGCTGAGCCAGGGAGGAATCTCTTGAGCGCGCCGTCCCCTTTGGAATTCAAAACCTTCAGCCAGCCAGGAGCTCCTCCAGTGGCAATGACCCCAACAAATCATGGCGAACTAACCGTTACGCAGGTGTTACTGTTCAGGACTTAGGTGCTGTCGGTACCGTAAGAGATGCGCCGCGGCCCATTCCGTCGTCGTGGTCGGATACGGAATGTCCTGATTTAGTGGCGGGCCCACCGTAATCAGTCTGCCCGCGCCAGGGTTTCCGGAACCTCCTGATCGGGATGGGCGCTGTCGCCGGGTTGGTGACGGTCAAGCTGGGGGACGGGGTCGTGGGCAACACCCTATGATCTGCTGCCGCGCCAACATCGTGCTTGGCGAGTGCCACGTGTGCGCTCCCCCGCCCTGGCACGATCCGCCCACAGCAGCACTATCTGGACTTAGTTGTCCGTGCTGCCGTCGGTGTCCTGCCTGTCCTTCCCTTGGCGCCGTGCTGTCAGTTCGCTTCGGCGCTGACCCCCTGCCTCGCCGGCCTCGCCGGCGAGGCGGAGCCAGGTGTCCACCACGGTATCGGGGTTCAAGGAGAACGAATCGATGCCTTCCTCGACCAGCCACTCGGCGAAGTCCGCGTGGTCGCTCGGACCCTGGCCGCAGATGCCGACATATTTGCGCGCGCCTTGCGGGCCTTGATGGCCATGCTGAGGAGCTTTTTGACGGCCGGATCGCGTTCATCGAAGCTGCCGGAGACAATCGCGGCGTCCCGGTCCAGGCCCAGGGCCAGCTGGGTTATGTCGTTGGAGCCGATGGAGAATCCGTCGAAGTAGTCCAGGAACTCGTCGGCGAGCAGGGCGTTGGAGGGAATAGGGGCCCGGGTTTCCTCCGCCCACGTCGCTGGGTCCCCGCGAACCAGACCTGCTTGAGGCGTTGGCTAATTGCATAGTGCTGGGAGTAACGGCAAGGTAGATGCCTTCGCTCAGGTAGGTGTCACCC
>NZ_JBFTZW010000138.1:0-5429 GCF_056406555.1 Arthrobacter sp. P1_B4 | reverse complement strand
GCTTCTGCACGGAGCAGGAGTTCGACACCTTTATGGTTCAGGCCCCGCTCTTCGAGCGGATGCTCGTGGACTCCGGGATCCACCTGACCAAGTTCTGGTTCTCGGTGACCCGCCACGAGCAGCGCACCCGTTTTGCGATCCGGCAGATAGACCCGGTGCGGCGCTGGAAACTCTCGCCCATCGATCTCGCCTCCCTGGACCGGTGGGAGGAGTACACGGCCGCCAAGGAGGAGACATTCCTGCGGACCGACACCGACCATGCGCCGTGGATCACCATCAAGTTCAATGACAAGAAGCGGGGTCGGATCAACGCCATGCGCTACTTCCTCAACCAATTCGACTACGAGGACAAGGACACATCCGTGGTCCACAGCCCCGACCGGCTGATCGTACGCCGCGGCCGCGAAGCCGCCGGCGACTAGCGGCCGGCTCGCGGTCGGCGGAAGCGCGATCGCACGGATGCGTCACGCTCACGGTGGGATCCCAGCAGAAAATGGCAACATGGGGACATGACTCCTCCACACGGTTCTTCCGGCCTTTTCCGGCGTCCCCAGCCCATCAAGCCCAAGGCGGGCCAAGAATCGGTGTGGGACTACCCGCGGCCGCCGAGGGTCGAGCCCCGATCCGAACGGGTTACCGTGCGGYTTGGCGGGCAGGTGATTGCCGACACCACCGATGCAGTGCGCGTCCTGGAGACAAGTCACCCGCCTGTCTACTACTTGCCATTGGACTCATTCCCTGCCGGTGTACTCGTCCCGGTCGGGGGCACCAGCTTCTGCGAGTTCAAGGGAGAGGCGCACTACTTCGACGTCGTTGCCGGCGGCGTCGTCGTTCCCCGTGGCGGGTGGACCTACCCCGAACCCACCCGGGGTTTCGGGGCGCTCAGCACCCGAGTGGCCCTCTACCCGGCTCACATGGACTCCTGCCAAGTCAACGGCGAGCAGGTGACCTTCCAGGAAGGTGACTTCTACGGCGGTTGGATCACCACGCAGATCGTTGGTCCGTTCAAAGGCGGCCCGGGCACGGCCGGGTGGTGAGCACATCGCCCTCGCGCCGGCAAGACTTGCTGACTGTGCGTGTGGCGACTCAGCCGGTGCGCGCTCTGGCGGCTGGATGCCCGTTGTGCCCCGCCTTGCCGGCGTGATAGCTTTCCGGTGATCGTGATCAATCTTCAGGAGGTGAGACCCATGAACGCAGTATCCGTAATGGGCGCTCCCCCGAAGTCCACGGTCGCGCGACTGAAGTAGTCGTCTCCGGGAGTGCCGCAAGGCAAATTCGCGAAAGGCGACTCCCATGAACACAACACCTTCTTCAACTCCGCGCATCCATTCGACGACCGCCTCCGGTGCCATTGCAGTGACACGGACACCACAGCCCGGAAATTGGCCCGTTCCCGGCCAACAGGCCCACGCCGCACGACAGACCGACAACTCACACAAGCGGGCCTTGGTGCTCGCCGGCGCCGGAGCGGCAGGCAATGCGTGGGAGCTCGGTCTCATCGCCGGCCTGTCCGATGCCGGCATCGATGTCACCGAGGCCGACCTCATCATCGGGACATCGGCAGGATCAACAGTGGCTGCCCAGATCACCAGCGGGACTCGGCCGGCCGAACTGTATGCCGCCATCCTCGCCGAGGTGCCTCGGCCACAAGCCGGCCACTCCGGACCGGACAGGGGACGCGCTCCGAATCTCTCGGGGCAAACCTACCTGGAGTGGTCCAACGGAATCATTGGTTCTGCTGCGGATGCCTCCGACATGCGCCGCAGGATGGGCGCCGCGGCACTCGAGATGGAAGCTTCGGACGGCTCTGCCCAGATGCGCTGGCGCGACATCGTCGCGGCCCGGCTTCCCAGCCGGCACTGGCCGCAACAGCCCGTGCTGATCACGGCTGTTGATGCGGATACCGGGGACCCGGTCGTGTTCGACCGCCACAGCGGAATCGATCTGGTGGACGCCGTCGCCGCCAGCACCAGCAACGGCTACCGCATCGGCGGGACCCGGTACATCAACGGCGGCTATCGACGCAGTGAGAACGCCGACCTGGCCGCTGGATACGGGCGGGTGCTGGTGCTGTCACCCTTTGGCGGCAGGACGCGGATGCCGCTCGAGTGGGGCATGGATCTCGCCGCCCAAATCGACGAACTGCGCGCCGGGGGCAGCAGGGTCCAAACAGTCTTCCCGGATAGCGCCGCCGAGCACATGTTCGGCGCCAACGCGATGGATCTGTCTCTGCGTCCGCCTGCGGCTCGAGCTGGTTACAGCCAGGGCAGAGCCCTCGCGGAACTGGTCGCCGAAATCTGGCGGTGATGGCTGAAACCTGTCGGTGTTCGACTGTTACGGCGCGAGAGTCCAGGGGTCTCCGTGCGAGGCGCGGTGCCATGTCTGCCGCGGGCCGCCCGTTTCGTGCGCGACATCTGTCAGCCAGATGGTGCTGTCCGGGGCCCATCCGGCGATGACCGTCGCCGTTTCGGCGTCGACCGTTAGTGGGCGCGTCGCGCCGTTGAGGTAACCCAGGACGGAGAGGTGCGCGGCGTCCCACTCCCCTGCCACTTGTTCCCAATCCGGGATGACCCATCGGCCGTCGCGTCCGGTCAGGCGGAACCAGTCGTGTCGCCGGGATGCAGTGACCTCTAGTGGGAACCTGCGGCACAGCGTTATCCAGTCTTCTGCTGTGCCGATCTCAAGAGTCCGGCCCGCTCCCCGAACCGGAACCGTGGTCGCCTGCTCCCACCCCAGGGAATCTTCCACGAGGCTCAGTGCGGCCGGGACCTGCCCAACGGTGTGGAGCAGCCCGTGCGGGATCGACCACCAAGTTCCTGACCAGTTGGCGCGAGGATCGCCCGGGCGTTCGCGCGCGGCCCGCAGTTCCCCGGCTCGTTCGTCTCGGCCCCACCCAGCCAGTGTTTGTCGGGGATTCTTCGGCAGCGGTGCCTGGCCGTTTGTCGATCGCAAGCCGATGGCCCACTGCTCCGCCCGGCGAGGCTGCCAGAACCACTGGCTGTCGGGCAGCGCCATGACCTGTTCCGCGACGGGCGACAGGGCCGCCGTCACACTCGGGAGATCCGCGAGCACGTCCTCTCCATCGGGTGCCTGCCAGTACCTTGCCGTGTCCACTGACCGCTCGAGGGCCGCCTGCACCAGGTCGCTGTCAAGTCCGGTGAAGTCCAGGGAGGCGAGCCTGGCAGCCAGCTGTTCTGGTGACGCGGCAAAGGCCGGCGTCGAGGCCTCCCGGGAGGCAGCAGCGCCCAGCTGGACCCGCGAGGTCCCCGGTCCACCATCAAGTTCGTATCCCCACCAGAAGACCGCCGTTTTGACGTCCGGATCCAGCTGCATCGCCAGTTCAAGGCACAGACGGCGCCCTCGGGGCCCCCGCAGAAATGCGTCCACACTTGGCGTCATCAAATCATCCTCCCACCAGAGCGCAGCTTTACCTGGAGCGGTCCCGGGTGCCGTCGATGATGGCGGGTATCGCCGCGACGCGTTCTACCATTGCGGGATGGACACCACGGTTAGCGGAGTGCCTGTGCATTACGCCGAGTACGGCAGCGGCACGCCGGTTCTCGCTCTCCACGGCGCCGGTGTGGATCATCGCGAGATCGCCAGTGCCCTTGAACCGATTTTCGACGACGTTCCTGGCTACCGGCGCCTGTATCCGGACCTGCCCGGGATGGGCCGGACCCCGGCGCCCGAGACGATCACGAGCAATGACGACGTCGTGGACATTCTGCTCGGCCTTATCGCCAGCACTATTGGTGACGAACCGTTTCTTATGATGGGTCAGTCCTACGGCGGCTACCTGGCCCGTGCGATTGCGAACCTGCGACCTGATCAGGCCGTCGGGCTGGCGCTGATCTGCCCCGTTGGCCCGCAGACGCGCGACGTGCCTCAGCACGAGGTCCTTGTTTCGTCGGTCGATTTGACCGGTGCACTCGACTCGGATCTCGAGGCCACTTACCGCAGCTACTTCGTTGTGCAGACGCCTGAAACGCTGCGTCGGTTCCAGGAGTATGTGGCTCCCGCAACGTCCCTGGCTGACGAGTCGAGCCTGATGCGGATCTTTTCGCACTGGGAGTTGCGGGATCGGCCGGAAGCCGCGAAAGCCTATCCTCATCCGGTGTTGGTCGTTGCCGGGCGACAGGATGCCACCGCCGGGCACACAGGACCGTCGGAGCTGATCCGGCACTACCCACGCGCTACGTTGGCCGTACTCGACCGCGCCGGCCATGCCTTGATCCATGAGCAACCCAACCTCGTGCGAGCCCTTGTCGCCGACTGGCTCATGCGCGTGCGCGTGGCATCAGACGACAAAACCTAGTGGGCAGTGGCGCCCGCATGCGGGCGGATCCCTGTGTTATGGCTCCGCCGAACAAAGGCAAGACGATCCGTCCGCGGCGTCCAACCGGCGTCATGTAATGCACGGTAAGCAGCAAACCATCGCGACGGATTGCAGTCGGGCTGCCAGCAAAAGGACAATGGTGCCCATGACCGTCGTGACCCTCCTGGCCTTTGCCGGGCTGTGCCTGCTGCTTTCCGTCACCCCCGGCCCGGATACCTTCCTGGTGCTGAGGATCTCGTTGCAAAGTGCCGGGGCCGGCCTGGCGGCGGCGCTGGGCTCAGCTCTGGCATCCCTGGTCTGGGCCGCGCTGGTAGGAGTGGGGCTCGCCGCCGTGCTGGAGGACTCGGCGGAAGTGTTCCGTTGGCTGAAGATCGCAGGCGGGTTGTACTTGCTGTATCTGGGAATCTCGTCGCTGATCCGGGCGCGCCGCACAACTGCATCCCCGGCGGCCGGGCACGCTCCCCGCCGGAGCTACAGCCGAAGGACCGGCTTCGGTGCCGGCGCGTTCTCCACACTGCTCAACCCCAAGGTCGGCCTGTTCTACCTCGCCGTCGTGCCGCAGTTCATTCCGCACGGCGGCAACACCCTGGACACCGCCATGGTGCTCGGTGCCATCGAAAGCGCCATTGGATTCCTTTACCTGGCGGCTGTAGCCGTCGCGGCAGCGAAGGCAATGGCCTGGCTGCAGCGCCCCCGGGTGAGCAGTTGGCTCGAACGCGGCAGCAGCGGCATCATCGCCGCGCTCGGCCTGGGCGTACTGGCATCCAGCACCAGCTCGTAGCGGCGCGCCGGACCTCGACGGACAGGTGCAGTTCCCTATCCGGCAGAATGCCAACCCACTCAAGAGCCGAGCTGGTTATTCGTCTCCCTCCTCTGGACCTTCAGTTGGCACATTGACTCCGCGAATTTCACGAAAACGGCGGCCGGTCCTGAAGAGGACCGACCGCCGCCGAATGAAGATCAGGGTTGCATCAGGCCTTGGCCTTTCGCTTCACCCAGCCCCATACAGCCGTAGCCACCAGGAGCACCAGGCCGATGATGGCCAACCAGAGCAGGCCCTTCACGGCGAAGCCCAGGATCGAAAGAATAAGCC
>NZ_JBFTZW010000137.1:0-5550 GCF_056406555.1 Arthrobacter sp. P1_B4 | reverse complement strand
CTCGTACACCTTCCGGGACGACAAAAGACGGCGCGGGCTCGGCTCATCCGAAACCTGCCGTGCAGCATTGGGGGTCTCAGACATACCGGGCATCGCGCCGTCCTTTGATTCAGTTGGAAATTACTTGGACACTGCTGCCGACGAGGGCTTGGGCGCAGGTGCCGGGGCATCGGCCTTTGCACTCGGGCTGCTGCTGGCAGCGGGCGCGGCATCGCCGGCCCGCTGGTGGCCAAGGGCAGCCTCAATCAGGCCCGCGAACAGCGGGTGCGGGCGCGTGGGCCGCGAGCTGAGCTCTGGGTGCGCCTGCGTGGCCACGTAGTACGGGTGGACGTCGCGGGGAAGTTCCACGAACTCCACCAGCTTGCCGTCGGGCGACGTTCCGGAGAACGACAGGCCCTTGGCGGCGATCTGATCGCGGTACTTGTTGTTGACCTCGTAGCGGTGGCGGTGCCGTTCGCTGACCTTGGTGGCGCCGTAGGTCTCGGCGACGACGGAGCCTTCGTCGAGCTTGGCTTCGTACAGGCCCAGGCGCATGGTGCCGCCAAGGTCGCCCTTGCCGTCAACGATGTCCAGCTGCTCTTCCATCGTGGCGATGACGGGGTACTTGGAGTCCGGCTCGAACTCGGACGAGGACGCTCCTTCGAGGCCGACTACGTTGCGGGCGTACTCGATCACCATGCACTGCAGGCCCAGGCACAGGCCCAGGACCGGGAGCTTGGTTTCGCGGGCGTACTTCAGGGCGCCGAGTTTGCCTTCCAGGCCGCGGATGCCGAAGCCGCCCGGAACGCAGATGGCGTCGACGCCGGCCAGGGACTGCACGGCACCCTCGCGGGTTTCGCATTCGTCCGAGGGGACCCAGCGGATCTTGACCTTGGTGTCGTTGGCGAAGCCGCCGGCGCGCAGGGCCTCAGTGACGGACAGGTAGGCGTCCGGCAGGTCGATGTACTTGCCCACGAGCGCGATCTCAACTTCGTGCTTCGGGTTGTGGACGGCGTCGAGCAGCTTGTCCCAGCTGGTCCAGTCCACATCCTTGAACGGCAGGTCCAGGGCGCGGACGATGTACGAATCCAGGCCCTGGGAGTGCAGGGTCTTCGGGATGTCGTAGATGCTCGGTGCGTCCGGGCAGCCGATCACGGCGTCGATGTCGACGTCGCACATGCGGCCGATCTTGTCGCGCATCGGCTGCGGGACTTCGCGGTCGGACCGGATCACGATTGCCTCGGGCTGGATGCCGATGGAGCGCAGCGCGGCAACGGAGTGCTGCGTCGGCTTGGTCTTCAGCTCCTGCGACGGGCCGATGTACGGCACGAGGGACACGTGGAGGAAGAACACATTTCCGCGGCCGATGTCCTGACGGACCTGGCGGGCGGATTCGAGGAACGGCTGGGACTCGATGTCGCCCACCGTGCCGCCGATTTCGGTGATGATGACGTCGGGGGCGTTCTTGCCCTCGGCCGGAAGCCGCATGCGCCGCTTGATCTCATCGGTGATGTGCGGGATGACCTGGACGGTGTCGCCGAGGTATTCGCCGCGGCGTTCCTTCGCGATGACTGTCGAGTAGACCTGGCCGGTTGTGACGTTGGCCGATCCTTCGAGGTTTTCATCGAGGAAGCGCTCATAGTGGCCGATGTCCAGGTCCGTCTCGGCGCCGTCGTCAGTGACGAAGACTTCGCCGTGCTGGAAGGGGTTCATCGTGCCCGGATCCACGTTCAGATAGGGATCGAGCTTTTGCRTTGTTACAGACAGACCGCGTGCCCGCAGGAGGTGGCCGAGGCTCGAAGCCGTCAGTCCCTTACCGAGCGAGGACGCTACACCACCGGTGACGAAGATGTGTTTGGTCGTCTTGGACGAGCCCGGAAACCGGGAATTTACACGAGAGTTTGATCGCTGCACCACGGGGTTTGAGCTTATCATCAATTCGGCCTTCCACGGGTTCCTTGGCGGGATCCCGATGTGATTGTTGTCCTGGCAGCGGTCCCTGCGGGAGTCCCCGCGGAGGTCCTTTCGGGCCCGCCTAGCTTTGCGGGAGGAGTTTGGCGTCGTCCAGCAGCTCCTGGGCGTGGGCCTGGGCTGATTCGGAGTCCTCTTGGCCTGCCAGCATGCGGGCCAGTTCGCGGACGCGCTCGGCCTCGTCCAGCAGCTGCACGTCGCTGGAGGTGAAGCCGGTGGCGGTAGCCCCGTCAGCGCCCCGCACGGAGGTCTTGGTGACCCTGATGTGCTGGTTCGCGAACGCGGCCACCTGCGGCAGGTGGGTCACCACGAGGACCTGGACGTGCTGGGCCAGCATCGCCAGCCGGCGCCCGATCTCGACGGCGGCGCGGCCGCCGACGCCGGCGTCGACCTCGTCGAAGACAAACGTCGGGACGGGATCGACGGCGGCGAGCACCACCTCGATGGCGAGCATGACGCGGGAGAGTTCACCGCCCGAGGCGCCTTTGCCCAGCGGCCGGGCCGGCGCGCCGGAGTGCGGCTGAAGCAGGAAGGAGATCTCGTCGGCCCCGAACGGTCCCAGCTGGCCCGCGGACTCCACATTGATGACCAGGGTGGCATCGGCCATGGCCAGCGCCGTGAGCTCCGCGCTGACCCGCGCGGAGAGGTCCTTGGCGGCCTTGCTGCGGGCCTTGCTGATCCCGGCGGCCTTCTTCCGGAGCTCGGTTTCGGCCCGGGCGACCTCGGCGTCCAGCGCTTCGATCCGGGTGGAGTCGTCCTGGAGTTCCTCGTGCCGGGCCCGGGCCTCGTCCGCCCAGACCAGCACCTCGTCAATGCTCGGCGCGTACTTGCGGACCAGCTTGGCCAGCGCGGCCCGGCGGTCCTCGATTTCGGCGAGCCGTTCCGGGCCCTCCGTGTCAAGGGCGGCCTGGTAGCTGGCGAGTTCAGCGGCGATGTCGTTGAGCAGGAAACCGACCTCGGCCAGGCGCGCCGCGGCGGAGCCCAGCTCCCCGTCGTGTTCGGCAACGTGCTCCAGGGTGCGTTTGGCGGCGTCCACGAGGGTGGTCGCGTCGGCTTCTTCACCGAAGTCCTCGGCGATGAGCGCCTGGTGGGCGGTGCTGGCCGCGATCCGCAGTTCCTCGACATTGGCCAGTTTCACGGCCTCGGCCTTGAGGGCCTCGTCCTCCCCCGGCTGCGGGTCCACGGCGTCGATCTCGGCCAGGGCTACGTGCAGCGACTCGGCCTCGCGGAGGCGTTCACGCGCGGCACTGCGCAAGGAGTCCAGCTCGCCCTGGCTGGCATGCCAGTGCGCGTAGAGGTCCTGATAGGCGGCAAGCGCGCCGGCAAGGCTCTCGCCGGCGAATTTGTCCAGGGCGCCGCGTTGCGCCACCGGGCTCTTGAGCCGGATCTGGTCCGACTGTCCGTGCACCACCACGAGGGTTTCGCCGATTTCGGCCAGCACCCCCACCGGCGCGGCGCGTCCGCCCAGATAGGCCCGGCTGCGGCCGTCGGCCCCGACGCTGCGGGCCAGCAGCAGTTCCACACCGCCGTCGAACTCCTCCACCTCGGCCCCGGCTTCCCTGGACCGCGCGACGGCAGCGTGGCCGGCGTCGAGCTTCAGCACAGCCTCCGCCGAGGCGCTCTTCGCGCCGCTGCGGACGGCGCCGGCGTCGGACCTGGCACCGAGGAGCAGCCCGACGGCCGTCACCACCATGGTCTTGCCGGCACCGGTTTCACCGGTCACCACGCTGAGGCCTGGGCCCAGCGGCAGGGTGGCGTCGGTGATGACGCCGAGGTCGCGGATACGCAGTTCTTCAAGCATGGTTCACTTCTCGGTTGTGGGATCTGGCGAGGGATCGGGCGCGTCGGCAGTTCCCTCGTGGCGCGGCGAGGGAAGCGGCGGCATGGGACGGGGCGTGCGGATGATCGGCAGGGGGCCGGTGTGGATGGCCCGGGTTTGGGGCACGGGGCCGCGCCAGCCCTGGATGGGGAGCTGGAATTTGCGCACGAGCCTGCCGGAGAAGGGGGTCTGGTGTGTCCGGGCCAGACGCACGGGCGTTGCGGAGCGGGTCACTTCGACGCGCGCGCCGGGCGGCAGATCCACCGAGCGGCGGCCGTCGCACCAGAGGACACCCTGGGCGTCGGTGCGGTTCAGGATCTCGACGGCGAGGCGGGACCGGGGCGAAACCACGAGCGGCTTCGCGAAGAGGGCATGGGCGCTGATCGGCACGATCAGGAGGGCCTCGACCTCGGGCCACACCACGGGACCGCCGGCGGAAAACGCGTAGGCCGTGGAGCCTGTGGGCGTGGCCAGGACCACGCCGTCGCAGCCGAATGAGGTCAGGGGGCGTTCGTCGACTTCGGTGACCACCTCCAGCATCCGTTCCCGGTTGCCCTTTTCGATCGCGGCCTCATTCAGGGCCCAGGTGTGCCAGATCTTCTGGCCGCGGACCCAGACCTGGACGTCGATCGTCATGCGCTCCTCCACCGTGTAGTCACGGCTGGCGATCCACTCGACGGTCTGGGCGAGGTCGGCCCGTTCGCTCTCGGCCAGGAACCCCACGTGGCCAAGGTTCACTCCAAGCAGCGGCACGTCGACTTCGCGGACCAGTTCGGCAGCCCGGAGGATGGTGCCGTCCCCGCCGAGCACCATGACAAGTTCCACCTCGGGCAGCTTCACGTGATCGTGAAGGACCTCGACCGGGTGGTCGAGCCGGCCGAAGAAGCGGACCATGTCCCCGAGCTCGTTCTCCTGCAGCACGGGGACCAGCCCGGATTCGTGCAGCAGCGCACACGCTTCCCAGGCAGCCTTGAGGGACTCCTCGCGCCCTGTGTGGGCCAGGATCAGGACACGCCTGCTCATCAGGTTCCGCCTTCTGGTGGTACTAGTGGTTCGGCCAGATTGTTCCGAGCAACGCAGCAACGGCTGCGTCCCGCTCCTCGATCTTAGGCGGGACTTCCGACATCGCGCGTTTTATCCACAGGAAGTATTCGACATTGCCGTCCTGGCCCGGCAGCGGGCTCTGGGCGAGGCCTGACAAGACCAGGCCCGCGTCCACGGCGGCGGCAGCCACCTTGCCCACGGCGAGCCGGCGTTCGCGTTCCGAGGTGACCACGCCGGTCCGGCCCAGCCGGTCCTTGCCGATCTCGAACTGTGGCTTGACCATGAGGACGAGGTCGCCGCCGGGCAGGGTGCAGGCCGCGAGTGGCGCCACCACAAGCGTCAGCGAGATGAAGGACAGATCAGCCACCGTCAGAGCGGCCGGTCCGCCGATTTCCGCGGCCGCCATGTAGCGGACGTTGAGGCCTTCGTGCACGGAAACCCTGGAGTCATTCCGGATTTCCGGCACCAGCTGGCCGTGCCCCACGTCGACGGCCACCACGTGGGCAGCACCGCGCCGAAGCAGCACATCCGTGAACCCGCCGGTGGAGGCGCCGGCGTCGAGGCACCGTTTGCCTGCGACGACGACGGCGGGAAAGGCATCCAGCGCGCCGGCCAGCTTGTGCCCGGCGCGGCTGACGTAGCCGTCCTCGGCCGAGGCCGTGACGTCCAGCGCGGCGTCCTCCGGGACCTGCAGGGACGCCTTGGCGAGGACCTCGCCCCCGGAGCTCACCTTGCCC
>NZ_JBFTZW010000136.1:0-5621 GCF_056406555.1 Arthrobacter sp. P1_B4 | reverse complement strand
GGCTCAGGCGGCAAAGCTCTTTTCGGCGGAGCCGCTCGTGGCGGCTATCGGCGTGAACTGCGTGCCGCTGGAGCTGGTCTCCCCATCGCTGGAGGCCCTGGGCAGAGCCACTGATACGCCCCTGATCGCATATCCAAATTCGGGCGAAAGCTATGACGCAGTCACCAAAACGTGGGGTCCGGCCGCGGCGAGCACTTCAGGCCCCGATACCAAACAGCCCGCAAGCCTTGCGGAGGGAACGCCAATCTGGCGTGAACTTGGTGCACGGCTCGTGGGTGGGTGCTGTCGAACGAACCCACAGGATATTGCCGCCGTGACGGCGCTGTCAGAAACTCACAAACCTGGATATCGACCGGTTGGTGCTGCTGGCGCAAAAAACTTCTGACGCGTCACGAACTTATCCGGGACGCGTTGGGTCTTGGATCTGCAGCCCAAACGCCGTGTCCTTTACGTAGTTCGCGGACACGGATCACGAAACGCGGCGGGCCGCCTCAGATAGGCGGCGACCATCTTATTTCGTGAACGGTCTTGTGTGACAACCGTCATTTGATTAGGTGGTTCAGGAACCCCCGTATTGGGCACCGGAATGAGCTTCGATTGCGATGTTGAGTTCTTCCAGGGTTGGGGGGTTTGCTCCCGGGCGCTGCACGGTGATGGCCGCTGCTGCAGCTGCGGTGTGTCCAAGCTGCTCCAAGACAGCTGGGGCGAAGCCTTCGGTTCCTCGGGTGAGAAAGCCCAGGATCAGGGCGGACATGTAGGAGTCCCCGGCGCCGATGGTGTCGGCAACTTTGGACTTCACGGCGGGAATGCTGATGTTAGCGGCGGGGGTGGTGAATTGTGAGCCGTCGGCGCCTTTGGTGATGACGGTAAGTCCGGCGCCCAGACCGAGGATGTGTGCTGCGGTTTCGTCCAGGCTTTTTTGGGGGTACAGCCAGCGGGCGTCTTCGTCGCTGAGTTTGACGACGTCGGTTAGGGGCACGAGCTCTTCGAAGGTGGCCAAAGCTTCCCTGTGGCTGCCGAGCAGCGCTGGACGGATATTCGGGTCATAGGTGACCATGCAGTGTGTGCGGGCTTGTTCGAGCAGGGATTTCACGGCGCCCGCGCCGGGATTAAGGAAAGTGGCGATGGATCCGGTGTGCAGGATTTTTGGGAAGAAGGCGGGGGCTGTCGGGGCAAGATCCCAGGAGATGTCGAAGTCGTACTTGGCGGAGCCGTCGGGTTCAAGGGTTGCTGTGGCCGATGCCGTTTTGGTGAGGGATTTTGATCCGGGCAGAAGTATGACGCCTGCGCTGCTGAGGTGGTTTTCGATGGAAATCCCACGCGCGTCCGAGGCGATGGCTGTGAGCAGACCTGTGGTGACGGCGAGGCGGCCAAGTCCGTAGGCGACGTTGGCCGGTGAGCCGCCGGGGTGTTCCACCGTGTCGTGCGACGTGGTGACCACGTCGATCAGCGCTTCGCCTATGACCATGACGTCGAGCATCTGGTGAGCTTCGTTCCGGGCTGTTGTGAGGTAATCCATGGTCTGTCTCTCGTGGGATGGTGATGATGGGAACTCCCGGTATGGATCCGCCCGCGGACCTGGGGGAGGTCCGCGGACGGAGAAGGGGCTCCGGTAGAGCGGGCGGGTACTAGCCGGACCTCAGGCGGTGGCTGCGCCGGTCATGATCGCCACTGCGTCGGTCATGGTGTGTGATTGCGGAGTGATGGTGGCAGCGCACTTGCCCAGGCGCTGGATGTGGATCCTGTCCGCTACATCAAAGACGTGGGGCATGTTGTGGCTGATCAAGATGACCGGCAGGCCGCGGTCGCGAAGGTCCCGGACCAGCTGGAGCACCTGGTTCGATTCCCGGACGCCAAGTGCCGCCGTCGGTTCATCCAGCACAACGACCTTTGAACCGAACGCTGCGGCGCGGGCCACGGCGACAGCCTGGCGCTGGCCGCCCGAGAGGTTCTCCACCGGCACTGTCACGTCCTGCAGGGTGGAGATGCCCAACCGGGTCAGCTCTTCCTTGGCCTTGGTGCGCATGCCTTTGGTGTCGAGCATCCGGAACACGCTTCCGAGGAGCCCCGCGCGCCTTTCCTCACGGCCCAGGAACAGGTTGGAGGCGACGTCCAGCGCCGGTGAGACCGCCAGGTTCTGGTACACGGTTTCGATGCCGTGGACCCTGGCGTCCTGCGGCCGCTTGAAGTGCACCTGCTGTCCCGATACAAAGAGTTCTCCTGTGTCGGGAACTTCGGCGCCGGTGAGGCACTTGATCAGGGTTGATTTGCCTGCACCGTTGTCGCCAATGATCGCCAGGACTTCGCCCGGGTACAGGTCCAGGCTGACGCCGTCCAGTCCCACGACACGGCCGAAAGTCTTGACGAGGTTCCGGGCCTGCAGGATGGGCTCGCGCGTGGCGACGTGGGAGGCTTCAAATTCAGTCATGGTCATGACTTGACCTTTCGGATCCACTGATCGACGGACACAGCAACAATGATGAGGACGCCCACGGCGAGCGTCTGGTAGAGCACGTCCAGCCCGGCGAGCGAGAGGCCGTTGCGGAAGACTCCGACGATCAGGGCGCCGAGGAGGGTTCCCCAGACGGAGCCGCGGCCGCCGAAGAGGCTGGTTCCGCCGATGACGACGGCTGTGATGGAGTCCAGGTTCAGGTCCACGCCGCCGTTGGGGCTGGCTGCGTTGGTGCGTCCGATCTGGATCCAGGCGCCGACGGCCAGGACGGCGCCGGCTGCGAGGTAGACGCTCATGAGGACACGGTTTACCGGGATGCCGGCCAGGCGGGCGGCTTCCTTGTCATCTCCGACGGCGTAGACGTGCCGGCCCCAGGCCGTCTTGCCCAGGATGAAGGCGACCGCGATGTAGAGCAGGAGCATCATGACGACGCCCGTGGAGATCCTGACCGGGCCCACCGGGAAGGTGGTTCCTGTCCAGGTCAGCAGGGGCGGCATGGCCGAGCCGCGCACTGTCGCTCCGTTGGAGTAGAGCAGTGTCAGGGCGATGAAGATGTTGAGCGTGCCCAGGGTGACGATGAACGGCGGGAGCCGGAACCTGGTGACCAGGAATCCGTTCAGGGCTCCGGCGGCGAGTCCGACCACCAGGCCTGCGAGCAGGGCGAGAGGCGCGGGTATTCCGTTGTTGACGGCGAGCTGGGCCATGACCATGGACGACAGGATCATCACGGCCCCGACGGAAAGGTCGATGCCTGCCGTAAGGATGATGAGGGTCTGGGCGATGGCCAGGGTGCCGACGACGGAGACCTGCTGGGTAATCAGGGAGAGGTTTTCAACCCGCAGGAACCTCTCATTGAGGAGGCTGAACACCACCACCGCGATGAGAAGCACGAGGGCGGGGCTGACGGCGGGGTAACGGTGGAGGATATTGCGTATCCGGCTAAGCGGTGTCTGGCGGTCGAGGAATTCCTCGGCCAGGTCGGCCTGCCCGGCGCTGGGCGGTCCGGCGGTCTGTTGCTGGGTCACGATTGGTCCTGATCTTCGGTGATGGTTGCTAGGGCGGAGCTAGCTCGGTAGATGAAGTGCGGGGAGGCCGATAGCGGACTCCGGCCTCCCCGTCCCCTTAGTGAAGCTGGGTGGGTTACTTTCCCCAGCAGATGTCGGAGGCCTCGGTGGTGGTGATGCTCTTGACGCCGTCGACCGGCTTGTCCGTGACAAGCTCGACGCCGGTGTTGTAGAAGTCAAGCCCCGGTGAGTTGGCCGGCTTCTGGCCGGTCTTGGCGAGGTCAACGATGGCCTTCACTCCCAGTTCGGCCATCTTGACCGGGTACTGCTGGGCCGTGGCACCGATGACTCCGGACTTGACGTTGTTGACGCCGGGGCATCCACCGTCCACCGAAACGACCAGAACGTCCTTTTCCTTGCCGGCAGACTTCAGGGCCTCGAAAGCGCCGGCCGCGGCGGGTTCGTTGATCGTGTAGACGACGTTGATGTTCGGGTTCTTGGACAGGAGGGTTTCCATGGCGGTGCGGCCGCCGTCTTCGGCGCCCYGCGAGGCCTGGCTGCCGACGATCTCGTATTCGCCGCCCTTGCCGCCGGTGTACTTTCCGGTCTTGGCCTCGTCACCGTTCTTCTTCTTGTCCGCGGTGTCGATGCCGAGTCCCGTGAGGAAGCCCTGGTCCCGGTTGTAGTCCACGGAGACAACCTTGTCGTCAAAAAGATCGACGAGGGCAATGGTCGCTTTCTTCCCCTCCAGCTGGGCTGCGGTCCACTTGCCGATCAGCTCACCCGCGGCGAAGTTGTCGGTCGCGAACGTGATGTCGGCGGCGTCGGCCGGGTCCGGAGGTGTGTCCAGGGCGATGACGAACAGGCCGGCATCCTTGGCCTTCTTCAGGGCATCCACTACAGACGGGCCGTTGGGGGTGATCAGGATGCCCTTGTCGCCCTTGGAGATCGCGTTCTCGATGGCCTGGATCTGGGTGTCCTCGTCGCCGTCAGCCTTGCCGGCAGCCAGCTTCAGGTCCACGCCCTCGGCCGCGGCGGCCTTCTTCGCCCCGTCTTCCATGGCGACGAAGAACGGGTTGGTCGTGGTCTTAACGATCAGCGAGACGCCGACCTTTTCACCGGACGCGGTTCCCGTTGATGAGGCGGACGGGGAACTTCCACCACAGGCTGAAAGACTGAGCGCTCCCAGAGTCAGGACTGCTCCTGCAGCGAAGAGGCGGGTGGCCGTTGAACGGGGTGCTTTGGAACTCAACATTGAATCTCCTGATGTTTGAGGCCCTCACTGGCCTCGACAACGATGTCATGTACGATGTAATCAGCATCACACCAGAGAGTCAATAGATGCAACTTAGAAGGAGCGATATATTTGACAACGATGTCCGATCGTAGCCAGCCGACCCTTTCCGCCAGTCGTCCGACAATGCGCCACGTGGCTGCCCTTGCCGGCGTCGGAATAAAGACCGTCTCCCGCGTGATCAACGACGAACCTGGCGTGTCGGACGCCACCAGGGAAAAGGTGCTCAGCGCTTCACGGCAACTCAACTACCAGCTGGACATGGCCGCCGGCAGCCTGCGCCGCGCGGGCAGAAGGACGCTCTCGGTCGGGCTGTTGCTGCCGAGTGTTTCCAACCCGTTCAGCGGCGAGATCAACCGGGCCATAGAAGATGCTCTTGGGGCCAGGGGAATCGCGGTCTTTGCGGCGAGCCTGGATGATGACCCCCAGCGGGAGCAGGACATCGTGGCGGCATTTCTTGGGCGGCGCGTCGACGGGCTCATCCTCACGCCCATCGCCAGGAGCCAGGCGTATGTGATCCCGGAGCATTCCCGTGACCTGCCTTTGGTCTTCATTGACCGTGAACCGGTAGGAGTGGAAGCAGATGCCGTCGTGACCGACAACGCCGCAGGCTCCGCGAGGGCAGCTGCTCACCTGATCAGCCGCGGCCACACCAGGCTCGCCTATCTGGGGGACCGCACCGACATCCAGACCGCCCGGGAACGCCGGCGGGGGTTCATTGAGGAGATCGGCCGGCAGGGAATTCCCACTTCCACGATTCCCGTCCGTGAAAACCTGCACGATGAGGAATCGGCCAGATTGGCCGTGTTGGAACTTCTCACCGCTGCCGAACCACCGACGGCGATTTTCTCCAGCCAGAACCTCATCACTT
>NZ_JBFTZW010000135.1:0-5850 GCF_056406555.1 Arthrobacter sp. P1_B4 | reverse complement strand
CTGCCGGCTGAGTTCGGCGTCGATCTTCGCGGCGATCTCCGGATCCAGCACGGACAGGTCCGCGTCCAGACTCCGGGAAACGACCTGCTCAAACGCCAGCGTCTGTGTGCCCGCGGCCGCCGTTGCGCCGCTCACAGTTCGCCACCGTTCTTGGACGCGTACTCCTGCGCCGAGAGCAGCGGGCCTTCTTCAGCGACCGCCACCTTGAAGAGCCAGCCGGCACCGTACGGATCGCTGTTGATCAGCGCGGGGTCATCGACGACGGCAGGGTTGATTTCGGTGACCTCGCCCGTCACCGGCGCGTACAGGTCCGAGACGGACTTGGTCGATTCGACTTCGCCGCAGGTCTCCCCCGCGGTCACCGTGGCGCCGATCTCGGGCAGGTCCACGTAGACGATGTCGCCCAGCGCGTCGGTGGCGACGGCCGAGATGCCGATGGACACAACGTTCCCGGCCTCCCGCGCAACCCACTCGTGCTCGTCGGAGTACTGCAGTTCAGGGGCAACTTTTGCCATGTGTTTTTCCTAAGTCTTGGAGTGGTCGTTGGTGCTAAATCAATTGTGGCCGGGTTATGCGGCCGGAAACCGAATTCCTCCGCGTGCTCGGTCGCGAAGGCGCCCGCTGGGCGGACGCGACGCTCCCTTAGACGCACGCTTCCGGAATTCGCTCCCCTGCCGCTATCAAAAAAAATTCAGTTTTCGGGGCCAACAGTTTTCGGGGCCAGCCGTTTTCCCGGAAGAAACAGCGGCCTTTCGATATCTTCCAGAGCCGGGCTACTTCTTGGCTTCAAGGGTGTCATCAAGCTCAACCCCCAATGATCGAGCTTGGAACAACCCAGAGCCGCGGTAGGCGGCACCTCCCCCAGCACTTTTGGCTTTCGAAGGCGCCGGTTCCCGATGGTCCGGATGTGGCGTGATGTCTCCAAGGTGACGTACCCCCGAGGGGCTGGCCGGGCTGGGTTTTCGGAAGCGTGCGTCTAAGCGAGCGACCGCCGTCAGGGTTCCCTAACCGAGCTTGCGAGGTTAGGGGGACGGCGGGTCAAGCGAGCGAGCACGCGTGAAAACTCAGTCGGACAGCCCCGGTGCCGGCCACAAGACAGACACCGGGACAGGCCGCGGCAGACTACTTTTGGCGCTTGTAGAAAGGCATAGCGACAACTTCGAAGGGTTCGGCCTTGCCGCGGAGGTCGATGTCCAGTGCCGTGCCGGGCTCGGTGAATTCGACGTCCACATAGGCCATCGCGACCGGGTAGCCGAGGCTCGGGCTGGGCTGGCCGGAGGTGACTTCGCCGACGACGTTGCCGTCCTTGAGGACCGGGTAGTGGCCGCGGCCGGCCCGGCGCCCGAGGCCCTTGAGCCCGACGAGCCTGCGGCCCGTCGTGGCGCCGGCGCCGGTTTCCTTCTTGGCGGCCAAGGCGGCCTTGCCGATAAAGTCGCCTTCCTTGGACAGGGCGACGACGGGGCCCAGGCCGGCGGCGAACGGATCGCCTTCGAGGGAGAGTTCGTTGCCGTAAAGCGGCATGCCGGCCTCGAGACGGAGCGAATCGCGGGACGCGAGCCCGGCGGGGGTCAGCTCGCCGTCCTCGGCGATGGCGACGAGCGCCTGCCAAAGGGCGGCGGCGTCGTCGTTCGCGACGAAGATCTCGAAGCCGTCTTCACCGGTGTAGCCCGTGCGGGCCAGCAGGAGGTCCTGGCTGGCGCCGCCGAACATGAACGGGACGTCCACGGCGGCGTAGTACTTCAGGCCGGTGACGAGCTCGTGCTGCGCAGCGGGGACAAGGCGCAGCAGGATCTCCTGGGCCTTGGGTCCCTGCACGGCGATCAGCGAGATCTCGGCGGACGCGTCACGGACGGTGACGTCGAACCCGCCGTCCTTTCCGGAACCGGCCCGTTCAGCGAGGGCCTCGGCGACTACCTTGGCGTTGCCGGCGTTGGGGACCACGAGGAACTTCTGGTCGCCGCGGCGGTAGGTGATGAGGTCGTCGATGATGCCGCCGTCCTCGTTGCAGATCAGCGAGTACTTGGCCTTGCCAATGGCCATCGCGGAGATCTTGCCGACGAGGGCGTAGTCCAGGAAGGATGCGGCGTCGGGGCCGGTGACCCAGACTTCGCCCATGTGGGAGAGGTCGAACAGTCCCGCGGACTTGCGAACGGCATGGTGTTCGGCAAGTTCGGAGCTGTACTTCAGCGGCATCTGCCAGCCGCCGAAGTCCGTGAAGGAGGCGCCGAGCTTCTTGTGTTCTTCGTAAAGTGCCGTGTAATTCTCAGTCATCGTTGGCTGTCCTTAGTTGGCGGAATCGGAGTTGGCGGAATCATCGGAGTGGTCTTCGAAGGCTTCGAGGGGAGGGCAGGAGCAGATCAGGTTGCGGTCCCCGGCTGCTCCGTCGATCCGGCCGACGGGCGGGAAGTACTTGTCCTGCTTGAGCGTGTGGACCGGGAAGACGGCCTGTTCGCGCGGGTACTCGCGGGTCCAGTCGGTGCTGATCACGGCAGCGGCGGTGTGCGGGGCGTTGCGCAGCGGGCTGTGCTCCACGGTGAATTCGCCGTTGGCCACCTGGTCGATCTCGGCGCGGATGGCGACCATGGCCGTGATGAAGCGGTCGATCTCGCCCAGGTCCTCGGATTCGGTGGGCTCCACCATCAGGGTGCCGGCCACCGGGAACGCCAGGGTGGGGGCGTGGAAGCCGTAGTCGATCAGGCGCTTGGCCACGTCCTCGGCGGTCACTCCGGTCTTGGCCGTGAGTTCGCGCAGGTCCAGGATGCATTCGTGGGCCACCAGGCCGCCTTCGCCGGTGTAGAGCACCGGGAAGGAGTCGTTGAGGCGGGCCGCGATGTAGTTCGCCGCGAGCAGCGCGGACTTGGTCGCCTCGGTGAGGCCCCGGCCGCCCATGAGCTTCACGTAGGCCCAGGAGATCGGCAGGACGCCGGCCGAGCCGTAGCGGGAGGCGGAGATCGGGGTGCCGTCGGCGCCGTTGGCGGGGTCAGCCGCGTTGCCGGGCATGAACGGTGCCAGGTGGGCCTTGGCCGCGACCGGGCCGACGCCSGGKCCGCCGCCGCCGTGCGGGATGCAGAAGGTCTTGTGCAGGTTCAGGTGCGAGACGTCGCCGCCGAAYATGCCSGGCTGGGCCAGACCGACCAGGGCRTTGAGGTTGGCGCCGTCGATGTAGACCTGGCCGCCGGCGGCGTGGATCGCGTCGCAGACCTCGCGGACATCGGCGTCGTACACCCCGTGCGTGGACGGGTAGGTGATCATGATGCAGGACAGCGCGTCCTTGTGCAGCTCGATCTTSGCGGTCAGGTCCGCGTGGTCGATCGTGCCGTCCGAAGCCGTGGCCACGACCACGACCTTCATGCCGGCSAGCACGGCSGAGGCCGCGTTCGTGCCGTGCGCGGAGGCCGGGATCAGGCAGACGGTGCGCTGGGCATCGCCGCGGGAGAGRTGGTAGCCGCGGATCGCCAGCAGGCCCGCGAGCTCGCCCTGGGAACCGGCGTTGGGCTGGATCGAGACCTGGTCGTAGCCCGTGATCTCGGTCAGCTGGCCTTCGAGGTCCTCGATCAGTTCACGCCAGCCGGCGGTCTGGGATTCCGGGGCGAAGGGGTGGATGGAAGCGAACTCCGGCCAGGAGATGGCCTCCATCTCGGCCGTGGCGTTCAGCTTCATGGTGCACGACCCCAGCGGGATCATGGTCCGGTCCAGGGCCAGATCGCGGTCCGAGAGGCGGCGGATATAGCGCAGCAACTGGGTCTCGGAACGGTGCGTGTTGAACACCGGGTGCTGCAGGAAGTCGGAGGAGCGCAGCACGGACTCCGGCAGTTCGAGACCCTGGGCTGAACCGACCGGGCCGGCGCCAAAGGCGACGGCAACGGCGGCGAGGACGTCCGGCGTCGTGGTTTCATCAACGGATACACCCACCGTGTCGGCGTCGATCACGCGAAGGTTGATGCCGCGGGCCTCGGCCGCCGCGATGACCTTGGCGGCCTTGCCGGGGACGCGGACCGTGACGGTGTCGAAGAAGGACTCGGATACCAACTCGCGGCCGGCGGCCTTAAGGGACGCTGCCAGGGTGCGGGCGTTGTTGTGGACGGCCTCGGCGATCGCCTTCAGGCCATCGGGGCCGTGATAGACGGCGTACATCGAGGAGACGATGGCCAACAGCGCCTGCGCGGTGCAAATGTTGGACGTGGCCTTCTCACGGCGGATGTGCTGCTCGCGGGTCTGCAGGGCCAGACGGTAGGCGGGGACGCCGGCGTTGTCCTTGGACACCCCCACAATGCGGCCCGGAAGCGTGCGTTCCATGCCCTCACGCACCGCCATGTAGGCGGCGTGCGGCCCGCCGAAAAACAGCGGCACACCGAAGCGCTGCGTGGAGCCGACTGCGATGTCAGCCCCCTGCTCGCCCGGAGGGGTAATCAGGGTCAGGGCAAGCAGATCCGCCGCCACGGTGACCAGTGCGCCGCGTTCCTTAGCCTCCGCGATCACGGCAGACTGGTCCCACACCCGGCCGGAGACGCCCGGCTGCTGCAGGACGACGCCGTTGATGACGCCGTCGGGCAGGCCCTTCGAGAGGTCGGCGACCTCAACCTCGAAGCCCAGCGCCTCGGCACGGCCCTTGACGATCGCGATGGTCTGCGGCAGCACATCGGTATCGAGGACGGTCTTGGCCCCGGCAGCGGACTTGTTTTTGTTGGCCCGGCGCATCAGAAGCACTGCCTCGGCGACTGCGGTGGCTTCATCCAGCAGGGAAGCATTCGCGACCGGCAGAGCGGTGAGGTCCTGGACCATGGTCTGGAAATTCAGCAGCGCCTCAAGCCGGCCCTGCGAGATCTCCGGCTGGTACGGGGTATAGGCCGTGTACCAGGCCGGGGCCTCAAGGATGTTGCGGCGGATCACCGGCGGGGTGAGCGTGTCGTAGTAGCCCTGCCCGATCATCTGCACGGCGGTCTTGTTCTTCGACGCCAGCTTGCGCAGCTCGGCCAGCACCTCGACCTCGCTCAGCGCGCCGTCGAGGCTGAGCGGCTTTTGCTGGCGGATGGAGTCGGGCACGGCAGTGTCCACGAGGCCATCAACGCTGTCGTAGCCGATCGCCTTGAGCATGGTGTCGATGTCGGTCTGGCGGCGCGCGCCGATGTGCCGGTCTACGAAGGCAGAGGGATGGGACTGAACGGTCATATGGAACTCCAGGGTCGGGCCGGCMCGAAGGACACGGCTGTGGATCAAGTTCCTCCCCGCTCTGTCGTGGACCTGAGAGATTCCGCAGACAGGGGTCTGCTTGCACCGTCGGTGAGCTCGCCCTTCATGATGAAGGGCGAACTGCTTTCCAGAGTTGCCTCGTCGCGGCGGTACGTGGGCCTGAGAGATTCCTGGGGAGGATTTGCTCCTACGGCGCCCGCATCATTTGCTTGCAGGACTCTCCCGCCGCAGATCAAAAGCGTGTCGCTTGCGCCGTGACCGGGGTCACAGCGTTGTTGCCCTCCATCATTGGGCAGGGCCTGTGCGGCTGACTACAGCAACCTGCCTAATTTTGTCGATACCCTTTATCCATATGTATGAAGGCCGCTCCAGCGCGTGGACTTTGGACGATTGTCTATACGCAAGTGCAAAACCGCGCAGTTCATTAGTAGACGGGACCGGGGCCAAGCCCTGACCATGGAGTTGCCCGGAAACACCCCGCCCTGGCCCAGAAGGAGCTTTACTGTGACACTGGCACCAGAAGGCCGGAAGATGCTGCGCATTGAGCAGCGAAACGCGGCCACACCGGTGGAACGGAAGCCGGAATGGATCAAGGCCAAGGTCCAGATGGGCGCGGAGTTCGTCCAGCTCAAAAACCTCGTCAAGAAGGAGGGCCTCCAC
>NZ_JBFTZW010000134.1:0-5884 GCF_056406555.1 Arthrobacter sp. P1_B4 | reverse complement strand
GTCTGCACCCTTCCTGTGGGCAAAGAACTTCAGGCCCCGAGAGGAGACTCTGGCCGATCCCGGCTGGCCGCACGACATCAGCAGGGGCTCGCCGGCGCGGTAGCGCTTCTTGAGGGAGTCCCACTCGTCTTGGCTCAGGTCGATGGAAACGACACGCTGTCCGGCTAATGTAGCGACCAAAGGCATGTGCCCCTCCGTCCTCCCATGCTGATTCACMCATGGAAACACACGGCGGGGCTGAGTCGTCAGAACTTCAAGATAGTGGCGCCATGATGACGCCATCGGTAACGAGGCAGCCGACGGCGCCCACAACGAAGAGGAAGTTCATCCAAGCCGCAAACGGTATCCCCGTCGGTGGCCAGCTCGCCCCAACACTCAACCCCGAGAGTCAACGAGATTCGGGGCAGTCCCGCCAGCACAAGTAATTCGTTTGAGGGCCGGAGCATCAATGACATCTAACAGAGCCCGCTGCCACACCGAACCTCCGCAAAGTCAAGCTTTGTCAACACCCAAAGAAAAAAGATGCCCTTGACCTGCGAAAACACTGTGCCCGAGGTGGGACTCGAACTGCATTCCCTCCCCCACAAACACTGGACTCCCGCGGAAACAGAAGGAATCCGGCCCGATCCGGCTTAAGTACAACCCGGTCCGAAGCCCAAGGTGTGCACATTGTGCACACCCTCCTTTTGCCCACTTCGGCGCCCCCAAACAAGGGGCCACATATGCCTGGGACCAATCCCAACGGCCACAACGCTCGTCCAGCGACGGTAATCCGACCTCCCCCATCGGTGTGACGGGTCTTCCCCCGGTGCGAGAATGTCTGCATGCTCACCTTCCTGGAGACTGAACGACTTCTGCTCCGGCAGTTCACCGCCAACGATGCGGAGCTACTCGTGGAACTGGACAGCGATCCGCGCGTGATGCGGTACATCACCGGCGGTATCCCCACCCCCCCGGGGCGAGATAGAACGCGACTTACTCCCGGCGTTCCTCGACTACTACCAGCGCTTTCCCGGCTACGGGTTCTGGGCCGCGATCGAGAAGACGACCGGGGAATTCCTCGGCTGGTTCCACTTCCGGCCAGGCCCCGACGATCCACAAGATCAGCCGGAACTGGGCTACCGGTTGCGCCACGCGGCCTGGGGAAAGGGGCAYGCGACGGAGGGATCGCGGGCGCTGATCGCCAAGGGGTTCACCGMGTTCGGGGTGCAACGGGTTGTAGCCTCGACCATGGCAGTCAACACGGCCTCCCGAAGGGTGATGGAGAAATCCGGGATGCGCCTCGTGCGGGCCTTCGTCGCCGACTGGCCGGTGTCCGTTCCGGGCGACGARCACGGCGACGTCGAGTACGCGATCACCCGAGATGAATGGGAGACTGACGATTCCCGCCTTCGTCCCCAGTGACCCACCCGTATCAGTCGGCCGGACATAAGACACCGCAGCGAGGTCCGCGATCGACTCTGAGGCGATTCAACGATGCCATGCCAGCGCGAACATCACAGACGTGAGGGCCGGCGACCCGGCCCGACGTACTCACACGCGTATACCCGAGATGTCTCGCCCGGCTAGTGTGACTCAGAAGTCCCCGACCGGCACCGGGCTGAGACGATTTAGGGTGAGACCTCTTTCCAAGACTCGAGGCGGGCCAGCACGCCGTCGATTCCTTCAATCCTCCAGACACGACGAGGTGTCTTGAAGGGTGTTGTTTTCCAAGACAGCAGCGGATACGGTCGCTGCCGTGTTTCTCACTGGCGGTCGTCCACAAGAGTCATGCAGGGCTTGGTCCTGATTGGCGGCATGAGGTGCGACGTCGAAGCTCAAGAGGGTCTTTTGGCCACTCGTTGACGGCGGCCGAACGACGAGCAGTAGTCGAGTGCACTGTGAGTGCAGTATGATGCACTTATGGATGAGAGTACAACGACCTTGGCGTTGGCAATCGGCGCCCGGGTTAAGCAGGAGAGACAGTCGCGGGGCTGGACGCTTAATCAGCTGGCGGAGTCTGCCGGGGTAAGCCGCAGGATGGTGGTCAACGTGGAGCAGGGTGCCGCGAATCCCAGCGTGGGAACCCTGCTGAGGATCAGCGACGCGCTCGGCGTGGGGCTGCCGGCGCTGGTCGAGCCGCCTCGGCCGAAGCCGGTGAAGGTCACGCGCAGTGGTGAAGGCGCTGCTTTGTGGATCGGTGAGTCCGGCGGCCGCGGGGTGTTGGTGGCCGGCACCGAGTCACCGGACGTGGTTGAACTGTGGGATTGGACGCTGGGTGCCGGCGACCGTCACGTGAGCGAGGCCCACACTTCGGGAACCAAGGAACTCCTGCAGGTCCAGCAGGGCACGGTCACGGTGGAGATCGCAGGCCAATCGGTCAGCCTCGATGCCGGCGATGCGGTGACGTTCCCGGGCGACGTGGCACACTCTTATGCCAATCCGGGCACGGAGCCGGCGAGGTTCTCCCTGGCCGTCTTCGAGCCGGGCGTGGGGACAGGACACCGGCCGGAGGCGTCCGATGCCTGAGCTGGGCATGCTTCAGGAATTCCTCGACAGCGGCCGAGTTGACCCCGACGTTTTCGCGCTGCGACCCGACTACCGGGCGTTGCTGCTGGCCGTTCACGGACTTGTCCCGGGCCCGAGCGACCAGGCCGGTGAGGAGTTGCTCCAGGCGGCGGAGACCTCAGCCCGCCAGTTGCTCAGCGACGGGCCGGTCGAGCAGCTTCCGCACGTCGCAGCCTGGCGCGAGGCCTACCAGGGCTTCGGAGCCAAACCCAACCGAACGCGTAACAGCCTGGAGGCGCTGCTGCGCCGTGCGGTGTCCGGGTTGCCGCGGGTGAACCGTCTCACCGACTTCTATAACGCGGTTTCGGTGCTCCATCAGATCCCGCTGGGCGGGGAGGACCTAAACCGCTACAGTGGTGCGCCCCGGCTGGTCCGCGCCACGGGCAAGGAACCCTTCGATACCGCCGCCGACGGCGCCGCGGTGGTCGAACACCCGGAACCTGGCGAAGTCGTGTGGTGCGACGATTCCGGGGTAACCTGCCGGCGCTGGAACTGGCGCCAGGCACGCCGCACCCAGCTCGGCGAGAACACCACCGCCGCRCTGTTCATCCTCGACGCGCTCGAACCCAYRACCGATGAGGCGCTCCACGCCGCAGCCGAGGACCTGACCGCCCGGCTGACCCTACTCGGTCACGAYGTCCGCGTCGCCCGCCGCCTGATAACCGCCGGCACGCCAGCCAACGAAAGAGACTGACATGCTCATCCACCCCCGCATACGMGCGATCGGTGACCGGCWGGCCCAGGGCGGCCGGCCGTGAGCCAACGTGTCCCCAAGAATGTCCCTGTGCCGCCATGGGGGCTGGCCGTTGCCGCCATGCTCTCAGTCCAGCTCAGCTCGGCCCTGTCAGTGGATCTGATCGCATCGGTGGGGCCGGCCGGAACAGCCTGGCTCAGACTCAGCGTGGGAGCACTCATCTTTCTCGCCGTTGCCCGGCCCCCATTGCGCACACTGCGCCGCCCCGACGTCCCCGTGCTTCTGGGGCTGGGCGTCGCCACCGGACTGATGACCATCGCCTTCCTCGCCTCCATCGAACGCATCCCGCTCGGAACCGCCGTCGCGATCGAGTTCCTCGGTCCGCTGACCGTCGCCGCGGTCCGCGCCCACAGCGCACGGGCGCTTATCTGGCCAGCCCTGGCGCTAATCGGCGTCGTCCTGCTGACCGAACCCTGGGCCGGTGCCATCAACCTCGCCGGTATCGGGTTCGCTGGGCTCGCAGCCATCGGGTGGGCCGCCTACATCCTGCTCACCCAACGGATCGGCGACCGCTTCACGGGCATCGGTGCGCTTTCACTCACCGTTCCCGTCGCCGCTGCCACGGCAGCGGTCGTCGGCATCCCGCAGTCCGCCGGACACCTCACCCTCGGGATCCTCGCAGCCGCCTTCGGACTGGCCCTTCTGATGCCGGTGCTGCCGATGGCGCTTGAGATGCTCGCCCTGCGCAGGATGACGCCCACCGCGTTCGGCACCCTGATGGCCCTCGAACCGGCCTTCGGCGTGCTCCTCGGGCTGCTCGTGCTGCACCAGCGGCCCTCGCTAGTCCAATTCGGTGGCATCACGCTCGTCGTCCTCGCCGGGGCCGCCGCGCAACGCGGTGGCCGACGGCAACCTCGCTCCCGCGAACACGCCAGTACCCGCATGGACCCCGCCCTCATCGACCAAAGGCCCAAGTAGGCGACAGTCGTCCAGACAGGCGGGCCCGCCAGACTGTCGCCGCGCGAGAATTCCGAGGTTGAGGTGCCCGCGCAGCCCAGCCCGCCCAGGCAGCGGCCGGCGCCTCAGACTTCGCTTCCCTGTAATTCAAACAAAGGAGTTGTGACCATGTTCACCGGCTTGAGCGCCTTCCCCCTTACCCCTCTGGCAGATGATGCGGTTGACGAACCTGCCTTCGTTCACCTGATCGAACGGCTCGCTGAGGCGAAGGTCGACTCCATCACCGCGCTCGGATCCACCGGCTCCTACGCGTACCTGGGCAGCGAGGAACGAAGCCGTGTGGCCCGTCTTGCCGTCGAGCACGCCAGCGGGACGCCCGTGTTCATTGGCGTCGGGGCCTTGCGAACCTCACACGTCCTCGCGAACGCCGAGAAGGCAGAACAGGCAGGGGCTTCCGGGCTCCTGCTGGCTCCCATGACCTATCAGCCCCTCACCGACGATGATGTGTTCGAACTCTTCCAGACCCTCACGGCGAACTCGTCGCTGCCCGTCATCGTCTATGACAACCCAGGCACCACCCACTTCACCTTCACGACCGAACTCTACGGACGCATCGCGGAACTGCCCGGGATCGCTTCCATCAAAATCCCCGGCGTACCGGCCGGTCCCGAGCAGGCACAGGCGCGGGTTCAGGAAATCCGGGCGGCCGTCCCTGCGCACGTGACCATCGGAGTTTCCGGCGACGCCAAGGCCGCCGCCGGACTGGCCGCCGGATGCGATGCCTGGTACTCGGTCATTGGCGGCACTTTGCCCGCCCCGGCGATGCGGATCACCCGGGCCGCCCTGGAAGGGCGCTTCTCCGAAGCGTTCGCGGAGTCCGAACGGCTTGCCCCGTTGTGGGAGTTGTTCGCCGAGTTTGGCGGGAGTATCCGGGTCGTTGCGGCAATAGCGGAACAGCTCGGACTGGCATCAACATCGTGCCTGCCGCTTCCCCTCCAGGGATTGACCGAGAAGCAGCGCGCCCAAGTTGGCAGGATTGTCGATGAGCTCGGGCTCAACCCGTAGCGCCGGCCTCGGCGTTCCCTGCAGGGAGGACCGCCGGGCCGGTGCGCTGGCCCGCTACGTCTTCGCCGCGACGCTGGTTCGCAGCGCCGACGGGGGCGCAGTGGTCGCCATCGTGCTGCTCGCGCACGCCTGCGGGATGCCTGGCTGGCTGGCCGGGCTCCTGGGAGCATCAATCACCGCACCCCACCTGCTCGGCCCGTTCATCGCAAGACGCCTCGATACAGCCCGTGACGGACGCAAGGTCATCGCATGCTCCGCAGTCCTCCACGGGGTGCTGCTCGGTGCTGCTGCACTGCTCCTGCCCGTCGCCTGGCCGATCTGGCCAGCCATGCTGCTCTTCGTCTCCGGCATCTTCGGGCCGATGCTCACCGGCGGGATCAGCAGCCGCCTGCCCCCCATCGCCGGCCCCGGCCAGCGCAGCCAACGCAGAGCACAAAGCTGGGACGTCGCAAGCTACGGACTCAGCGGCACCCTCGGCCCGGCAGCAGTGGCATGGATCGCGGCCGCATCCGACGCACTCACCGCGACACTGGTCCTGGCCGGAGCCGCCGTCGTTGGTGCTGGAGCCGTCCTCGCACTCCCCAAGCAAGAGCCCTCGCACTCCCCAAGCAAGAGCCGCCC
>NZ_JBFTZW010000133.1:0-5895 GCF_056406555.1 Arthrobacter sp. P1_B4 | reverse complement strand
GCATCGCCGCCTCCATATCTGAAGGCTACGAGCCGTGGGCCGGCCCCATCGAATACCGCACCAACGGTTCGATGATCGCCGACCGCGCCGGTGTTGTGACCCCGTTCGCCATGATCAACCTGCAGGAACGCGGATCCTTCTTCGTCAAGCCCACCTCCGAGGTGTACGAGGGCATGATCGTGGGCGAGAACTCCCGCGCCGACGACATGGACGTGAACATCACGAAGGAAAAGAAGCTCACCAACATGCGTGCAGCTTCCTCGGACACCTTCGAGAACCTGACGCCCCCGCGCGACCTGACCCTCGAAGAGTCCCTCGAATTTGCCCGCGAAGACGAGTGCGTTGAGGTTACCCCGGATTCAATCCGCATCCGCAAGGTCATCCTGGACACCAACGAGCGTGCCAAGGCCAACCGCGCCCGCGCCAAGGTCTGATCCCGGTCTCCGGGCTTCAGCCACAACGTGATTAAGAGAGCTGCCGGTACGGCAGGCGGCATTGCCGCCGCCGTGCCGGCAGCTCTTTTTGTTGCCCTGGCCGGCACCGCCCTGCACCGCCACGATCTGGTCCTGGGCGGAGTGGACGTCCCGTGGGGCGCCGTCGCTGCGCTCGTGCTGCTGGGCTCGGTCCAGCTGTGGCTGGGAGCGGCATTCCGTTCTGTCACCCCGACGGCGGCTTGCGGAGTCCTCTGCTACGCGCTGATTGGCTGGTGGTCCACCCTGGAAGCGGGCAAGCGCCTGGTCATCGGCGACGCCGCGGGCAATATCTGGGTCTTCGGCATCGCAGGCATCACCGTGGCCATGCTCGCCTGGTGCCGGCGCTACAGGAGGCCGAGCGGCCAGGACCGGTGACGACGGGCCAGGACCGGACCGCCCTGCCCGGCTCCCCACGGGACATGCCCATTTTTCGATCGCTCGAGTGGGCGCAATGGCATTATGTCCGGCCCTGGGTTGGTGCGCGGGACATGCCCCGCCCTCAGGGTCGTACCTGTCCAGCACCGCCCCCATCCGGCTGGTGCAGTTTTCCACATAGTGCAGGATCCGGCTTCCAGGGCGCAGAGTGCGGCTCCACCATGGGTGAATGGCCAACATCATCGAGGTGCTCTCGAATTACGACGGCGTCGCCCGCGCCAAATACATTGCCGCCGCGGGGGTCTCCGATTTTCAGCTCAAGTCCGCGATGGCCTCGGGAACCGTGTCCCGGGTGGCCCGCGGCGTCTATGCGTTGCCCGGTGCAGACGAGCAGCTGATCGCCATACGCTCGCTTCCGGCGGAACCGGCGTGTATCACCGCGGCACACTTCAGCGGGCTGTGGGTCCTTGAAGCCCCGGCCCAGCCGCACGTTGCCCTCACCCACAGCAGGAGCTACCAGGGCTTCGTCTGCCACAGGGCGCCCGCGCCCCCGACCCTCCTGGACACGGTCATCCAATGCTTGCGCTGCCTACCCGAACCTCACGGGCTGATCATCGCCGAATCCGCCGTCGTGCTGAAGGGACTCCCGCTGGGTGCGTTGCGTCAGCGGCTCGATGGCCGGAACGACACCCGGGAGCGCCGGATCGTGTCGGCGATTGTCCCGCAGTCGCAGTCGCTCATTGAGTGCCTGGCCCGGTTCCTGCTGCGGCGGGCCGGTTTCCATGTTGAGTCGCAGGTCAACGTTCCAGGAATGGGACACCTGGACCTGATGGTCGACGGCCGTCTCGGCATCGAGACCGACGGGGCGGGATCCCACATGGACAAGGCCAGCTTCGAGGAAGACCGGCGGCGTTGGAACGTCACCACGCGCCGGGGAATCCCGACTCTTGTTGTGACGTACCCGCTGCTGAGGGACCACCCCGAGGATTTCATCACCATGGTCCGCGACGCCCTGAACCGTCTGTCTGCGGCCGCCTAGAGTCAGACTCCACGTCCAGCTTCGTTCGCCCTTGCGATACGGTTCGGCACTGTGGTCCTGCACTCTGATCCTGCAGCGCGCCCAGCCACTGCGGAAATTGTCCCGTGCTCTTTCGATGCACCGCTGGACATGTCCCTTGTTCCGTTGGTTATCCCTGCACATGTCCCTTGTTCTGCTGGTTTACCACTGGACATGTCCCTTGCTCCGTCGATTCACCACGGGACATGTCCCGCGCTGGGTGGCGGCGATGAGCATGGCGCCGAAATGTCCATCTCCTGCAGCAAGGAGAGGGAATGTCCATTGGTGGCCGGGGGTGGGGCTGGGCATGTGCGTGGTTGGCCAGCAGGGGAGGGCATGTCCATTGGTCGCCGTGGGCCGGGCTGGGCATGTGCGTGGTTGGCCAGCAGGGGAGGGCATGTCCATTGGTCGCCGTGGGCGGGGCTGGGCATGTGCGTGGTTGGCCAGCAAGGGAGGGCATGTCCACTGGTCGGGTGGTGCGGAGGGCATGTCCCCTTGGCGCAACCACCGAGGCGCCTACCCCGGGACCGCCCGTCAGGGCTCCTGCACCCGTGGGGCGCGGCGAGGCGGGGGCGGCGGGACTTCCTTGGCTGCCACGACAAGGGGGAGGGCAATGACGACGTCGGAGCGGCGGGTGCGGACGGTGCATACGCCGTCGGCGCGTTCCACGAGCTCGCCGAGGGCATCCGTCAGGCCGCCGTCGATCCTGTACCGGACCACAACGCGGGTGCCGAGCGGGGCGGCGGAGAGAAACTGCTGGGGCAAGGGCAAAGGCGAGCTCATCAGATCATCGTAAGACGCGGAGCATGTGTGACGTCCGGCTAGGTTCGCGGGAACAGGCTGGGAGATAATAGGCTCAGAAGTCAGCAGCCCGGCTCAGGGCCTGGAAATCATCCGGCCGGTCGCCGGAACCAACGTGGAGAGGCCAGGGACGTGACGTACGTAATCGCGCAGCCGTGTGTAGATGTCAAAGACAAGGCATGTATTGAGGAGTGCCCCGTCGATTGCATTTACGAGGGTGAGCGTTCCCTGTACATCCACCCCGACGAGTGCGTGGACTGCGGTGCCTGTGAGCCGGTCTGCCCCGTGGAGGCGATCTACTACGAGGACGACACCCCCGAAGAATGGGCCGACTACTACAAGGCCAACGTCGAGTTCTTCGACGAACTCGGGTCCCCGGGCGGCGCCGCGAAGGTTGGGAACACCCACACCGACCACCCCATGATCGCCGCCCTGCCGCCGCAGAACCAAGAGAACTAGGACGGCGCTAAGGTGACATCCGCGGTGCGCACCTTCGGCCTGAGCCTGCCCGATTACCCGTGGGAGGCCATGGCGCCGTATCTCGCCACGGCAGCCCGGCACCCGGCAGGAGCCGTCAACCTTTCCATCGGAACCCCGGTGGACGCGACGCCGGCCCTCATCCAGGACGCACTGCGCGCCGCCGCGGACGCCCCCGGCTATCCCACGGTGCACGGGACGCCGGCCCTGCGGGAAGCCATCGCCGGCTGGTTTGCGCGCCGGCGCGGCGTCCCCGGGCTCGACCCGCAGAATGTGATGCCAACGGTGGGTTCCAAGGAACTCGTCGCGTGGCTGCCGTTCCTGCTCGGCCTGAAGCCGGGCGACGTCGTCGTCCGGCCCACGGTTGCGTACCCCACCTATGACATCGGGGCCACCTTCGCCGGTGCGGAGCAGGTCGCCGCGGACGACCTTGACGAGCTCGACGCCGGCACCCGGGCCCGCGTGCGCCTGGTCTGGGTCAATTCACCGGCCAACCCCACCGGCAGCGTCCGGGACATCGCGTCGCTGCGGCGGATCGTCCGGCAGGCCCGCGAGCTCGGCGCCGTCGTCGCGTCCGATGAATGCTACGCCGAACTCGGCTGGGGGGAGTGGGACCTCCAGCGTGGCGGCGCCCCGGTCCCGAGCGTCCTGGATCCGCAGGTCGCAGAAGGCTCCCACGATGGCCTGCTCGCCGTCTATTCGCTGAGCAAACAGTCCAACGTGGCCGGTTACCGCGCGGCATTTGTCGCCGGCGATCCGGTGATCATGGCGAACCTGGTCAACAGCCGCAAGCACGCCGGGATGATTGTGCCCTATCCGGTCCAGGAAGCCATGCGCGTGGCCCTCGGCGACGACGCCCACGTCCAGGCCCAGAAGGACCTGTACCGGGGCCGTCGGGAACGGATCGTGCCCGCGCTCGAAGGTTTCGGCCTGACAATCCATGAATCGAGGGCGGGCCTTTATCTGTGGGCCACCGCCGGCGAGGCGACGTGGGACACCGTGGGCCGGCTCGCGGACCGCGGAATCGTCGTTGGCCCCGGGGTCTTCTACGGCGACGCCGGCAACGGGTTCATCCGGGTGGCGCTGACCGCCAGCGACGAAAGGATCGACGCCGCCGTCTCGCGGCTGGACCCGGAAGCGTAACAATGCTGTGACGCGTGCCACATGTGGCGTGTTTTTGGCGTTTTGCGGGCCCCCCGGATTAGTGCCACCCGCGAAGTGAAGGTACTTTTTAACTGACGATCAATGGTGGCTTTCCACAAGAAGGCAGCGCAGCCTTTGGAAATCCTGTCCGCACAGGATCCGCGGGCAGCTTCACCAGATGTTGGACCAGCTTTCGACAGAGGCCCCGATGCCTCATGAGGAGACTCCATGACTGAAACCACCAGCGCAACCCTGCGCCATGCCGGCGGCGAACTCGAACTCCCGCGCATCAAGGTTGTAGAAGGGAACGAAGGCTACGACGTTTCCAAGCTGCTGAAGCAGACCGGCGCCGTCGCCTTCGACCCCGGTTTCATGAACACCGCGGCCACCACCTCGGCCATCACCTACATCGATGGTGACGCCGGCATCCTGCGCTACCGCGGCTACCCGATCGAGCAGCTGGCCCAGCACTCGAGCTTCCTGGAAGTCTCCTACCTGCTGATCTACGGCAACCTGCCGACCCCCACCGAGCTGGAGTCCTTCGACCAGCGGATCCGCCACCACACCCTGCTGCACGAGGAGCTCAAGGGCTTCTTCAGCGGCTTCCCCCGTGACGCCCACCCGATGCCGGTGCTGTCCTCGGCCGTGTCGGCGCTGTCGACGTTCTACCAGGACTCGCTGGATCCGTTCAACGCCGAGCAGGTGGAGGTGTCCACCATCCGCCTCATGGCCAAGATGCCGGTCATCGCCGCCTACGCCCACAAGAAGTCGATCGGGCAGCCCATGCTGTACCCGGACAACTCGATGAACCTGGTGGAGAACTTCCTGCGCCTGAGCTTTGGCCTGCCGGCCGAGCAGTACGAGGTGGACCCGGTCATCGCCAAGGCCCTGGACCTGCTCCTGATCCTGCACGCCGACCACGAGCAGAACTGTTCGACGTCGACCGTCCGCCTGGTCGGTTCCTCGAACGCGAACCTGTTCGCCTCCGTCTCCGCCGGCATCAACGCCCTCTTCGGCCCCGCCCACGGCGGTGCCAACGAGGCCGTCCTGAAGATGCTGCGCCAGATCCAGGCCGACGGCATCAAGCCCGAGGACTACATGGAGAAGGTCAAGAACAAGGAAGACGGCGTCCGCCTCATGGGCTTCGGGCACCGCGTCTACAAGAACTACGACCCGCGCGCCAAGATCATCAAGGCCACGGCTCACGAAGTCCTGAGCAAGCTCGGCGGAAACGACGAGCTCCTCGACATCGCCATGCGCCTTGAAGAGAAAGCCCTGGGCGATGACTACTTCATCCAGCGCAAGCTCTACCCCAACGTGGACTTCTACACCGGCCTGATCTACAAGGCCATGGGTTTCCCGGAGAAGATGTTCACCGTGCTGTTCGCCATCGGGCGCCTGCCGGGCTGGATCGCCCAGTGGCGCGAGATGATCAGCGACCCCAACACGAAGATCGGCCGCCCGCGCCAGCTCTACGTCGGCGAACCGGAACGCAACTACCCGTCGCTGTAGCCCGCCCGCCGGCCACGGCGCGCGATAGACAGTACGACGCCGGGACCGGTGTGGCCC
>NZ_JBFTZW010000132.1:0-5944 GCF_056406555.1 Arthrobacter sp. P1_B4 | reverse complement strand
GCTGGAGACGGTGAAGTTTTACCTGCGGGGGCAGGGCAATGACCCTTACGAGCGCCAGCGGCTCTCGGCCGCCCGTCGCGAGGATGAAACCCGCCGAATCGTCGCCCGGCTCGGGCCGAGGCGCCGGGCCGCATTCCTCCGGCTGCTCCGGTGGGCGCAAAACGCAGCCCCGATCCGCGAGGACGCCCTGGCCGACGTCGGGCTGGCGTGGCCGCTGCTGCGGCGGATGCTGTTCGAGCTGGGCCGACGGCTCGTCGGCTCCGCAGTCATCGCCGAGCCCGCCGACGTCTTCTGGCTGCGCCACCGGGAGTTGCGCAGCGCCGTCGAGTTCGGACTTGCCGGGTCGGGCACACCGGCAGCCGTGGCAATTACCGGGGCAGACCGGCCCGTCCGCGCCGGCGCCGTCGAGGAGCGCAAGATGCTGTGGCGGGGCCAGGCCAAGGCCGCTGCCCCGCAGCTGTTGCCGGAGAGCCGGTGGATGGAGCGGGCCTTCGGCTCAATGATGCYGGCAGGCCCACAGGATCAGCTCGGCGACGTCATCAAGGGCGTAGGCGCCAGCGCGGGCCGGGTCACCGCCCCGGCCCGCGTCCTGAGGGGCCCACAGGATTTCGGCCTGATGGAGCCCGGGGACGTCCTGGTAGCCCGCATCACCACCCCGGCCTGGACCTCGCTGTTCGCGATGGCCTCCGCCGTGGTGACCGACGTCGGCGGGCCGTTGAGCCACAGCTCGATCGTGGCCCGCGAGTACGGCATCCCGGCCGTGCTTGGCACAGGCGTGGCCACCCAGCGGCTCAGCAGCGGCCAACGGATCCGCGTTGACGGCGACGCCGGCACCGTCACGGTCGCAGACTGACCGCGTCATCAGGACAGTTCCCCGAGTTCCGCCGACCACGGAGGATTGGCGCCCTTTCGGGAGCAGGTGATCGCCGCTGCACGGTTCGCGTACGAGGCGACTGCGTGGAGCTGATCCAGGGTCAGGGTCTGCAGTTGCCGTCTTCCCTCCGCCCGAGCGCTCCAAGTTTGGCGAGTCCGGAAATAAGCCCCGCCATGAAGGAATCACCGGCGCCCACAGTATCTGACACTCGGATCGGTTCAGCTGCCATCTCGACCCGCCCGTTTCCGGACAGGATGACCGGGCCTGAGGCTCCGCGCGTCAGGGCCACCACCGCCGGCCCCAGTTCCAGCCAGGCCCGCAGGGATACTTCCGGTGCCCGGTCCGGGTAGAGCCAGCGCAGGTCTTCGTCGCTGGCTTTGACAATGTCGCTCGCCGCCACGAACACTTCCGCCTGCCGGCGTGCCGCAGCCGCATCGGGGCTGATCGCGGGCCGGCAATTGGGATCGAAACTGGTCGTCGCGTGTTCCCGGGCGGCCTCTACCAGGGCAAGGGTGGCCTGCTCCCCCGGCGGGAGCACCGTGGCGATAGATCCCGTGTGGACGTGGGTGGAACCTTTGACGGCAGCGAGGGCCGGGAGGGACGCCCCACTGATTGCCCAGGTGATCGAGAAGGCGTATTCGGCGGCACCGTCAGATCCCAGGGTGGCGAGGGCTGTAGATGTGGCCGCGCTTCCGCCGTTGACCACCTGGACGCCGTTCGTTTGCAGATGCTCTTCGAGCAGGTGTCCGTGCGGGTCAAGGCCATAGTGGGTCACCAGGATTGTCCTGAGGTCGAGGCGTGCAGCCCCCACTGCCACGTTGAGGGGGCTGCCCCCGGGGTGGGCCTGGCCGCCGGCAGGACCGCGGGGGTCGCGGATGATGTCGACAAGGGATTCGCCAATGACCGTCAGGACACCGTCCCCCGCGGGGAGGCGGGGCGCCGCGGTGGCGTCGGTGATGCGCATCAGCGGCCCGGGTAGACGACAGTTTTGAGCTGACCGGCCTGCTTGCCCGCTTTGAGTGCTTCTTCCGAGTCGGCCAGCGCAAACTTGCCGGTCACCAGGATGTCCAGATCTACTTTTCCGTCCGCGATCAGCTGGATGGCCAGCGGCCAGGTGTTGGTGTAGCGGAAGACGCCCGAGAGCCAGATTTCGCGGTTCTGGATGTAGGAGACGGGGAGTTCGACGTCGTCGGCTCCGAGCCCGACCAGGATGACCCGGCCGGCCGGTCCAACGGCTTTGATGCCGGAACGGACAGCCTGCGGGGCGCCGGAGGCGTCAATGAAGGCATCGACGTCGAGCCCTTCGGTACTGTCCGTCAAGGCGTTCAAGGCATGGGTGGCGCCGTGTTCCAGGGCGAAAGCGAGCCTTTCTTCTGCAATGTCCGTGATGTAGATTTCGGTCGCCCCGTAAGCGCGGGCGGCTTGGGCGGCGATGATGCCGATGGGGCCGGCTCCGGCGATCAGGACCCGGCTGCCGGGCTTGATCTGGGCGCGTTCGCAGGCCCAGAGGCCGACGGAGAGTGGTTCGATGAGGGCTGCCGCCTCGTCGCTGACGCTGTCTGGGATGTCGTAAGCGAAGTCGTCCTGGATCCTCACGTATTCGGTGAAAGCTCCGTCGATCGGCGGGGTGGCGTAGAACTCGATGTCCGGGCACAGGTTGTACCGTCCGGCCTTGCACTGCTTGCAGGTGCGGCAGGGCCGCTGGGGTTCGACGGCGACCCGCCGGCCAACGCGGGAGGGGTCCACGTCGCTGCCGACGGCGGCGATGCGTCCGGAGAGCTCGTGGCCCAGGATCAGCGGGTGGTCCACGACGTAGTCGCCGATCCGGCCGTGCTCATAGTAATGGACGTCGCTGCCGCACACACCGACGGCGGCGACCTGCACCAGGACCTGGTCCGCGTCCAGCTCCGGGACGGACAGTGTTTCCATGGCCATGTCGCCCTGGCGCTTGAGCACGGCGGCGCGCATGGTGGCGGGCACTTCCGGATGTCCGGGGGTGCGGGACTGTGCGGTTGATGTGGTCATCGAAGGGATCCTTTGCGGTTTGAAGAGGCGGTGGCGGGCTATTTGACGGCGCTATTTCACTGCACCAAGGGAGAGACCCTGGACGAGTTTGTCCTGGGCGGCGAACCCTGCGAACAGCACCGGCAGGGAAATCACGACGGCGGCGGCGCAGACCTTGGCAATGAACAGGCCCTGGCCCGAGACAAAGCCGGTGAGGAAGACCGGGGCGGTGCCGGCCACGACGCCGGTGAGGACCCGCGCCAGGAGGAGTTCGTTCCAGCTGAAGATGAAGCAGATCAGCGCGGTGGCGGCGATGCCGGGCATTGCCACCGGGGCGATGACCTTTCGGAGCGTGAGCAGCAGGGTGGCGCCGTCGATCTGGGCGGCCTCAAGCATTTCGACGGGCACTTCGGCAAGGAAGGACCGCATCATCCACACGGCGATGGGCAGGTTCATCGAGGTGTACATCAGGACCAGGAACCAGATGTTATCCAGCGCGCCGGCGGTTTTGGCGAAGAGGTAGAGCGGCAGGACTGCGGCGACGACGGGCATCATCTTCGTGGAGAGAAAGAAGAACAGAACGTCGGTCCACTTTTTAACCGGCCGGATTGACAGGGCGTACGCGGCGGGGATGGCCAGCAGCAGGACGAGGATGGTGGAGAAGATCGAGGCGGTGGCGGAGTTAATCAGCGACGGCCAGGGGCTGACGCCGGAAGTTGCGCCGAAGAACTCCTTGTAGGCGTCCAGGTTAAGGTCGGCGGCGATCGACGGCGGGTTGGTGGCTGCGTCAATTTCGGAATGGAACGAGGTAAGGATCATCCACAGGACCGGCACCGCGAACAGCAGGGCCAGCAGCCAGGCGGCAATGCCGGCGGCGGTGTTGTTGCGGGTGGGGTCCATGCGTGACTTGCCCCGGCGTCGTGATCCCGTGGTCGAGGTGGACGGGGTGGGGACTGATGACCTGGGCCCGGCGGGGGTGAGGGTGCTCATCGTGCTGCCTCCTTCTTGAAGAGCGAGAATACGGTGCGGAGTGCGAAGGTCGCCACGAAGATGGTGCCGATGACCACCACGACGCCGGCCGCTGAGGCCAGGCCGTATTCGTTGGCGTAATAGAACGTCTCGTAGATGGCGTAGGGCAGGTTGGCCGTGCCGAGGCCGCCGGAGGTGATGACGAAGGTGGCGTCGAAGTTCTGCACGATGTAGATGGCCCCGAGCAGTCCACCGAGTTCCAGATACTGGCGCAGGTGCGGGAGGGTGAGGTGGCGGAAAATTGCCCAGGGAGTGGCACCGTCCATCTGGGCAGCTTCAACGGTGTCCATGGGGCGGGACTGCAGGCCGGCGAGCAGGATGAGCATCATGAACGGGGTCCACTGCCAGACCAGGGAGACGATGATGGCCATCAGGGGTGCCGACGACAGCAGGTCCGGCTGCGGCGGGGCGTCGGAGCCGAAGAGCGACCAGATCCAGGTGAGGGAGCCGTTGATCAGACCGTAGACCGGGTTGAGGATGGCGTGCTTCCAGATGAGTGCAGCCGCGACCGGAACGATGAGGAAGGGTGCGATCAGCAGAGTCCGGGCCAGGCCCCGGCCAATGAACTTTTTGTCCAGGAGCAGGGCCAGGCCGAGGCCGAGGCCGAGGCTGACCAGGACCACCGAGACGGTCTCGACGATGGTGGTGAGGATTGCCTGGAGCATGTACGGGTCGGTGACCACCTGGATGTAGTTCTCGAACCCGGCGAATCCGGTCTTGTCCGGGCTCAGGCTGTTCCAGTTCATGAACGAAATGATCAGGGTCACCACGAATGGAAGCTGGGTGACGATGATGAGGAAGATCAGGGCCGGCAGCAGCGGTGCCCGCCGTGCCCAAGCCACTGCGCGTTCCCGCGCCCTGGCGTTCCTGGATGGTTTGGCTGTGCTGCTCCCTTGCCGGGAGACGCGCGCCGTTGCGGTAGTCATAATGTTCTCCTGCGGTTGGGTTGTTACTTCTTGTACTTGTCGCCGACTTTTTGTGCGGCTTCCTGGCCCTTGGCCACCGCATCGGCAACGGAGCCCTGGCCGGCGATGGCGGAGCTCACACCTTGGGACACCCGGGTGCCCAGGGCCGCGAACTCGGGAATACCGACGAACTGGATGCCGACCGCCGGCCGCGGCTGGACACCGGGGTTGGTCGGATCCGCGTTCTCAATGGCGAAGCGTTCGGCCTTGAAGAACGGCGCGGCCTGCTGGAACTCGGTGTTCTCGTACGTGGAAATGCGCTTGCCGGATGGGACCTTGGACCAGCCGAGCTTGGACGCGACCAGTTCCTCGTACTTCTTCGAGCTGGCCCAGGCGATAAATTTGGCGGCAGCTTTCTGTTTCTTGGAGGCCGCCTGCATCGCCCAGGACCAGGTCCACAGCCATCCGGAGGACTTGGTCTCTTTCACGGGCGCCTGGGCATAACCGATCTTTCCCTTCACGGGAGAGGCCTCGGCTTCCAGGGCTCCGGCCGCGGAGGTGGCGTCGTACCACATGGCGACCTTGCTTTGACTCATGTTGTTCAGGCATTCGGTGAACCCTGCCTGGGCGGCGCCCGCTTCACCGTGCTCCCGCACCAGATTGGTGTAGAACTCCGTGGCTGCGGTGAATTCGGGGGCGTTGACCTTCGCATTCCAGTCCTTGTCGAACCAGGTCCCGCCGAAGGTGTTCACCACGGTGGTCAGTGGTGCGAAGACCTGGCCCCAGCCGGGCTGGCCGCGCAGGCATATGCCCTTCATCCCTGGCGCCGCCCCGTCAGCCTTGGCGGCGAGGTCGGCGACCTGGTCCCAGGTCGGCTTCTCCGGCATGGTCAGCCCTTTGGCGTCGAAGATGTCCTTCCGGTACATCAGGAAGGAGGATTCCCCGTAGAAAGGTTCGCCGTAGAGTTTGCCGTCCGTGCCGGTCAACGACGCCGTGTAGGCCGGCAGGATGTCCGCCTGGTTGAACTCGGCGTCCCTGGCCACGTTGTCCAGCGGCGCCAGCCAGCCGTTGGCGGAATAGAACGGGATCTCGTAGTTGGACAGTGACGCAATGTCGTACTGGCCGGCCTGGC
>NZ_JBFTZW010000131.1:0-5954 GCF_056406555.1 Arthrobacter sp. P1_B4 | reverse complement strand
GTGCACCACGGGAGCCTGGCCAAGTTCGAGCAGGATGTCGTTAATACTCAGCTGGCCGTCCAACTGAGGATCCAGCTGCACCGGAACACCAGCCTCCGGAACGGCGTCGCTACTCATGCCACGATCATATGTGCGGACAGCCCCTGGGTCGGGGGGCCACGCCGACCGGGATCACGGACGGGGGTCCCCCCGGGGCCACGCGGACCAGGGGCGTCATGCGCCGTCGTAGGCCTCCTGCAGGGCGGCGATGTCCAGCTTGCGCATGGCGAGCATTGCCTGCATGGCACGCTGGGCGCCGTCGGGGTCGGGGCCGGCGAGCAGTTGTCCCAGCACGGCCGGAACCACCTGCCACGAGACCCCGTACCGGTCCTTGAGCCAGCCGCACTGGCTTTCCTGGCCGCCGTCGGTCAGGGCCGACCAGTAGCGGTCCACTTCCTCCTGCGACGCGCAGTCGATCACAAAAGACACTGCCTCATTGAAAGTAAAGGCCGGACCCCCGTTCAATGCCGTGAAGGTGCGCCCGTCAAGCAGGAACTGAACGGTGATGGCCTGGCCGGCGGGCCCGGGACCGCCGTCGCCATACCGCGAGACATCGAGGATTTTGCCGCCGTCGAAGATGGAGACGTAGTACTCGGCGGCTTCCTCGGCCTGACTGTCGAACCACAGGCAGGTGGTGATCTTTTCGCTCACAGCGCTCCCCTTGCGTTTGCCGTGCCGCCGGCAGACTCCGGCGGCGATCAGCGGCATGGGGCCGAGCCTAGCCCGGAGGTGACTTCACACACAACGGTGCCCGCCCGGAGCCCATCCTGACGGGACTAGGCTTGGATGTATGCCTTCTCCAACCCCCAGACGCCCCCGCCCGTCCGCCCCGGACGTTCCCCATTCCGGCCTCCGGCCCGCGCAGACAGCAGCCCTGGCCGCATGCGCGGATGCACTCCTGATTCTGCTCTTCGCGGCGATCGGGCGCGACGCGCACCAACGCGGGGAAATTGTCACCGGCGTCTTTGCGACGGCGTGGCCGTTCCTGGCAGGCGCGGCACTGGCATGGCTGGTCCTGCGGCTGTGGCATGACCCCCTGCGGGTGTGGCCCGCCGGCGTCGCTGTCTGGCTGGGAACCGTCGGCGTCGGGATGATCCTGCGGGCCCTCACCGGGCAGACGGTGGTGCTGCCCTTCATCATCGTGGCCCTGCTGAGCCTGGCCGTTTTCCTCCTGGGTTACCGCCTTGTGGCCGCGGGCGTTCGGCGGTTGCGTTCACGCCGCCGCCAGGCCTAATGCACTAGGCTTGCAGAAGATGGCAGCGCCCGTGCAAGGGCCGCCGACAGGCCCGCAAACGGCGCAACCGATCCGGAAAGGTTCACACGTGGTCACCGCATTCGTCCTGATCAAGACAAACGCTTCACGCATCCCGGAGACCGCCGAGGAAATCTCCGCCATCGCCGGCATCAGCGAGGTCTATTCCGTAACGGGCGAGTGGGACCTGATCGCCATCGCCCGGGTCGCCAAGCACGAGGACCTGGCGGACGTCATCGCGGACAAGCTCTCGAAGGTTCCCGGCGTCGCGCACACCACTACGCAGATCGCGTTCCGCGCTTACTCCCAGCACGACCTCGATGCGGCGTTTGCCCTCGGATTCGAGCAGTAGCGAACAACCGAACTGCGACCAGCTCACATGAGACGGGCCCGGCAGAAATCTGCCGGGCCCGTCTCATGTGTTCTTTAGGCGGTCTGCGACAGGGCGACCCACCTGTCCAGCACCGCGGCCGCGGCGCCGGATTCAATGGACTGCTCGGCGCGGTTGAACGCGGCGGCCATGCGCTCCGCCAGCGGACCCACGGCGTCGAGGTCGAACGCCACCAGCCCGGCCGCGGCGTTGAGCAGCGCCGCATCGCGGGCCGGCCCCGGCGCACCGCCGAGGACAGCCCGGACGACGGCGGCATTGGCCACCGCGTCCCCGCCGCGCAGCTCCTCCAGCGTGGCCGTCCGGATGCCCAGATCGCGTGGATCAAACATCTCTTCAGTTACCTCACCGTTGCGGATCTCCCACACCCGCGACGGGCCGGTGGTGGTGAGCTCATCCAGGCCGTCATTGCCGCGGAAAACCAGGCCGCGGCTGCCTCGCTTGGCCAGCACTCCGGCCACCAGCGGGGCCATTTGCTCATTGGCGACGCCCACCGCCGACGCCTGGACATGTGCCGGGTTGATCATGGGGCCCAGGAAGTTGAACGCCGTCGGCACGCCGAGTTCGCGGCGGGCGACGGCGGCATGCCGCATGGAGGGGTGGAACACCTGGGCGAAGCAAAACGTGATTCCCGCCTCTTCGGCGTTGAGTGCCACGCGGGGAATGGGGAGATCCAGCCGGACGCCGAGGGCCTCCAGGACATCGGCGGATCCCGACGAGGACGACGATGCCCGGTTGCCGTGCTTGACCACCCTGGCCCCCGCTCCCGCGGCGATGAGGGCGGCCATCGTGGAGATGTTGACCGTGTTCTGCTGGTCGCCGCCCGTGCCCACGATGTCCAGCTTCTCACCGGCAATGTCAATGGGGTTGGCGTTGGCGATCATTGCCTCCACCAGGCCGGCCAGCTCATCCACGGTCTCGCCCTTGGCACGCAGCGCCACCAGGAAACCCGCCACCTGGGCCGGCGTCGCCTCACCGGACATGATGGAATTCATGGCCCACTCAGTGCTCCCGGCAGTGAGGTCGGCACCGCTGATGAGTGCGTTGATGAGCCGCGGCCAGGTGTTGCCTGCCGCCTGTGCAGATGCCTGTGAAGTCACCTCCCGATGCTATCGAGGTCGGCCCCGCAAAGACCAATGTGAACCCCGCCGGGAACTTTTCCGCGCGAATTCGCGTCTTTGTAGAAAAAGTCCTCCGAAAACGCGGTTTGCGTTGGGCAGGACGGACTTTTATAGACATAATGTCTATGTGACATCTGCGACCCATGCCCCCAGTACCCCGGCGCACCCGACGCTGAACCGCCCGAACATGGTTTCTGTTGGAACCGTTGTGTGGCTGTCCAGTGAGTTGATGTTCTTCGCCGGTCTCTTCGCCATGTACTTCACACTCCGTTCGACTTCCGGACTGATGTGGGCCGAAGAGACAGCCAAGCTCAACTTCCCGTTTGCGCTCGTTAACACGATCGTCCTTGTGGCAAGTTCCTTTACTTGCCAGATGGGCGTCTTCGCTGCCGAGCGGCTCCAGCCGCGCCGAACCGGCGGACGCTTCAGCTTCACCCAGTGGGGGATGAACGGATGGTTCATCCTGACGTTCCTCATGGGTTCCTTCTTCGTCGCCGGCCAGGCGACCGAGTACGCCATGCTTGTTTCCGAGCATGTCTCGCTGTCTTCCAACGCCTACGGTTCGGCCTTCTACATAACGACGGGCTTCCACGGCCTGCACGTCATCGGCGGTCTGATTGCCTTCCTGCTCATCATGGGCCGCTCCTTCGCCGCGAAGAAGTTCGGACACTTTGAGGCAACTTCAGCGATCGTCACCTCGTACTACTGGCACTTCGTGGACGTCGTCTGGATTGGCCTCTTCCTGGTCATCTACGTCCTCAAGTAGTCAGACTTGACTCTTTTTCTACAAGAGGCAGAATTTCAAGAAGCGGCTCCCGGAGCCACCGCAGGATCGAATAAAGGAACCACCACGTGAAGGCACTCTCGCAGAAGCGACGTCACCCACTGGCAGCAATTGCACTGCTGCTGATGGGCCTCTTGGTCACGGGTGGGCTGTACGCCGTTGCCACCACCGTCAACCAGGCCAAGGCCGACACCACCACCTATAGCGCAAGCGACGTAGAGGAAGGCGGCAAGCTCTTTGCCGCCAACTGCGCCACCTGCCACGGCATGGGTGCCAGCGGTTCGCAGGCCGGGCCGTCCCTTGTGGGCGTCGGCGCCGCCGCTGTTGACTTCCAGGTCGGCACCGGCCGCATGCCCATGCAGATGAACGGCCCGCAGGCCTACAAGAAGCCCGCCCAGTTCAACGAGGAACAGACCAAGCAGCTGGCTGCTTATGTTGCCTCCCTCGGCCCCGGCCCGGCCATCCCCGAGGCAGGCGTGCTCGATGAGAAGGGCGACGCCGCCAACGGTGGAGAGCTGTTCCGCACCAACTGCGCCATGTGCCACAACGCCGCCGCTGCAGGCGGCGCACTGACCCGGGGCAAGTTTGCCCCTGCCCTCGCGGGTGTCTCCGGGCAGCACATCTACGAAGCAATGGTCACCGGCCCCCAGAACATGCCGGTTTTCAGTGACGCGAACATCTCCCCCGAGGGAAAGCGCGACATCATCACCTACCTGAAGCAGATTGAGGCCAACGGTTCACCCGGCGGCGCCGATCTTGGTGCTTTGGGACCGGTCTCCGAAGGTCTCTTTGTCTGGATCGCCGGGCTGGGCGTCATCATCGCGTTCACCATTTGGCTGACTTCCCGCACTTCATAAGCGGACCTTGCACCTGTAAGAATTTTCTGCTGACCCGTCAGCAGTTTGAATTGAAACCTAACTCGGCACTCGCCGAGACGAGAGAAGGATGAGGCGAATTATGGGCAACCATAGTGACGGCGGTCCGAACGACTCGGGCACCGTAGCTACGGCTGGTCAGAATGAGGTGGAGAAGTTCCAGGATCCTGGAATTCCCCCGCACCGTTTGCGCCTGGCTGACACGGACCCGAAGGCCGCAAAAAAGGCAGAACGGCAGGTAGCCCTTCTGTTCGGCATCTCGGTCGTTGGCACCTTGATATTCCTGGTGGCGTATTTCGCGATCGATCTGGGGCAAGACTCGGCGATCGCTACGATCCGCCTCCAGAATGCCCTGCTGGGCATCGGCACCGCTTTCGCGATGCTGGGCATCGGCACCGGTATCGTCCACTGGGCCAAGGCCCTTATGCCGGACCACGAGGTCTCGGAAGAGCGCCACGCGATCCGCACTGAGGAAGACCGCCAGGCTGCCGTGCGCATCGTCGATGACATCGTCGAGGAAACCGGCATCAAGCGCCGGCCACTGATCCGCAACACCCTGCTCGGCGCCGTCGCCCTCGCCCCCCTGCCGGCCCTGGCCATCTTCGGTGACCTCGGCCCCCGGCCGGACGACAAGCTGGCCCACACTCTGTGGGCCCCGGCCCCGGACGGCAGGCTCAAGCGGCTGGCCCGCGACCCGGATGGCACCCCCATCAAGGCCGCGGATGTCACCATGGGCTCCGCGTTCCACGTCATCCCCGAAGGGCTGAACGAGCTGAGCGAAGGAAAGCTGAACGAGAAGGCCAAATCGGTCGTTCTGCTCATGCGCCTGGACCCCGCACTGCTCAACCCCTCCCCCGAGCGCGCTGATTGGGCCTACAACGGAATCGTTGCATACTCCAAGATCTGCACCCACGTTGGCTGCCCTGTTGCCCTGTACGAACAGCAGACCCACCACCTGCTGTGCCCGTGCCACCAGTCAACCTTCGACCTGACCCAGCAGTGCAAGGTTATCTTCGGCCCGGCCAGCCGCCCTCTCCCCCAGCTGCCTATCGCAGTCGACGCTGAGGGCTACCTCGTCGCCACGAGCGACTTCCATGAACCCGTTGGACCGACCTACTGGGAGCGTGAGCAGCATGTCCTCAACAACAACGCCTGATGCCCCTGTCTTCGTCGCCAAAACTACAGGCGGCCGCATCACCGATTTCGTCGACCAGCGTGTTGGCGGCTCCGGAATCCTCCGTGAATTCGGCCGGAAGGTCTTCCCGGACCACTGGTCGTTCATGTTCGGCGAAGTGGCGCTGTACTCCTTCGTCATCCTGCTGCTCTCGGGCACGTTCCTGACGTTCTTCTTCGATCCGTCCATGGCGGAGACGCATTATGCGGGCTCGTACACGCCGCTGAAGAACGTTGAAATGTCGGTGGCCTACAGCTCCTCCCTGAACATCTCCTTCGATGTCCGCGGCGGCTTGTTCATGCGCCAGGTACACCACTGGGC
>NZ_JBFTZW010000130.1:0-6028 GCF_056406555.1 Arthrobacter sp. P1_B4 | reverse complement strand
ACCCTGCTCTGCTCCCATCACCACCACGTGATCCATAAGGAACACTGGAGCATCCAGATGCGCACCGGGATCCCCTGGTTCATCCCGCCACCCCATCTCGACCCCGCCCGGACACCCCGACGGAACACCTACTTCCGGCCCGACCAGTAGCGCCCAGTTATTTAGGTGCTCGTTATGTAGGTGCCCGCTTTCGGCCATGACGGCCTTGTGCGAGCCATGCGGTGAGGACTCGTTGGGGTTCTTGGGGATGCTGGCCCGGGGAACCGGGCCAGGCCGCCCAATCCCGGGAGGCTTCAGAGGAACGACGTTAGAGGAACTCGGCCCGGCCTTCCATTGCCGAGGACGCCAGTGCGTGTTCCCGCCGCGGGATCCTGCCGGCCGCTTTCGCTAGCCTGCCGGCGATGACGGCATGTTTGAAGGCCTCGCCCATGAGCACCGGATTCTGCGCACGGGTCACCGCCGTAGCCAACAGCACAGCGTCGCAGCCGAGTTCCATCGCCAGGGCAGCGTCCGAGGCCGTGCCGATCCCGGCATCCAGCACCACGGGCACGGACGCGCGCGAGACGATCAGCTCGATGTTGTGCGGGTTCAGGATGCCCAGTCCGGTGCCGATCGGGGCGCCCAGCGGCATCACGGCCGTCGCGCCGAGGTTTTCGAGCCGGAGGGCAAGCACGGGGTCGTCGTTCGTGTAGGCGAAGACCTTGAAGCCTCGGGCCACGAGCTGTTCGGTTGCGTCCACGAGTTCGACGGCGTCCGGCAGCAGTGTGTGCTCGTCGGCAATGACTTCGAGCTTGACCCAGTCCGTTTCCAGGGCCTCCCGCGCCAGTTCGGCGGTGAGGACGGCGTCCTTGGCGGTGAAGCAGCCTGCCGTGTTCGGCAGCACCCGGATCTGATGGTCCTCGAGCAGCTGGAACAGCGAGCCCGTCTCCGCCGGCGAGTAGCGGCGCATCGCCACCGTGGTCAGCTCCGTCCCGGACGCCACCAGCGCCGCCCCGAGCCCGTCCAGGCTCGGGGCACCGCCGGTTCCCATGATGAGGCGGGAGCCGAGCTTTACGCCGTCGACCACGAACGGATCGGCCACCGCACCGGTCATGGGGACGGCTGGTGTTCCTGCGAATGTCGTCTCGTTCATGCTGGTCATCCTCCCTGGACTGCCGTGACAAGTTCGACGTCGTCGCCGTCGGCGAGCGCCGTGGCGTGCCACTGGCTGCGCGGCACCACTTCGGCGTTGCGGGCGACGGCGACACCGAGCTTCCGCCCGTCGGCGGCGCGGCCGTCGGGGCCGATGCTCCGGCCCGTAAGCTGGCTGACGAGTGTGGAGACGGAGGCGCCGTCGGCGACGCTCTGCTCCGTTCCGTTAAGTAGGATGTTCATGCTGCTTCCTTCTTGGGGCTGTCCCCGGACGTAACCGGGATGCGGGAAAAACGGTCCGGGCGGAACCCGCCCCAGCGCGGGTCCGGCGTGAAGTCCATGAGTTGCCGGCACACGGCGGCGGCGGCGGGGGTCAGCAGGACGCCGTGCCGGAAGAATCCTGTGGCGATGATGAGTCCCGGGACGTCCCCGCCGTCCGCTCGTGCGACCCGCCCCAGCAGCGGGGCATTGTCCGGAGTGCCGGGCCGCGCCCGCGCCGTGGCTTCTAAAAGCTCCAGCTCGGCGACCGCAGGCACCAGCTGCTGGGCATCCCGCAGCAGCTGGTAAATACCGCCGGCGGAAACCGCGTGCGGATCCGACGGTCCATCCTCCCGCTGGGTGGCCCCGATCACCACTGTGCCGTCCTGGCGGGGGACGATGTACACCGGGATGCCGCGCACCATGCCCCGCACGGTGGCCGTGAGCAGCGGCTGCAGATGCGGAGGCACGCGAAGCCGGAGGATGTCGCCGTAGACGGGCCGCAGCGGCAGCGCCAGCCCGGCCGGAAGCTCCTCGAGCGCGGCGGCGCCGAGCCCGTTGGCCACCACGGTCTCCGCAGCCCGCACGGAACCGCCGCCGGCCAACCGCACACCCGCCACCTGTCCGTCCTGCCACAGCAGGCCCGCCGCGCGCCGCCGGACGAAGCTGCCGCCTTCCGCACCGAGTACGCCGGCGAGCCGGGTGATCAGCAGGCGGGGGTCCACCTGGTGGTCGGCCGGGATGTCGAAGGCACACGAGATGCCGGGACTCAGCAGGGGCTCCCGGGTGCGCGCCTCGCGCACTGTCAGTGGCTCCACGGCCAGGCCGCATGCCTGCTGGACTTCCCTCAAGTCCGCGAGCGCGCGCCGGTCCGCCGCGTCGGCCCCCACCGCCAGGGTCGGCGTCGTTAAGTAGCCGGTACCCGCCGGGGAATCCGCGCCGGCGGCACCGGCGTCGAGAGCCGCAGCGAATCCTGGCCACAACCGGGAGGCCTCAAGCATCAGTTCCAGGAGCTGCTCCTCCTGGTAGTGCAGTTCACTCACGGGGGCCAGCATGCCGGCGGCGGCCCAGCTGGCTCCGCTGCCGGGAGCATCATCGATCAGGACCACGGATCGGCCCGAGCGCATGGCCTCGAACGCGATGCCATGGCCGATCACCCCGCCACCGATCACGGCCACGTCGGCACTCGTATCCCCCGCGATGATTCCCTCTGCGGTACCGGGCCCTGTGTCACAAACCTGGGCGGCGGCGTCATTTGCGGCTCCGGCTGCACGGCCTGCTCGTGTGCCCATGAAAAATTCCTTCCCTACGCCGGTACTAGCCGGATCAGGTCAAGCGGTCGGCTCTGACGCCCTCTCAGCCGGGCAGCGGCGATATGGCTGCTGCGGGCTCCCGCGGTATGCGCCCAGTTTAGAGGAACTAGGCTGGTCCCATGAGCCAGGACCCTCTCCACACCACCGCCCGCCTCTATCTCTGCACCGACGCCCGCAGGGACCGCGGCGACTTCGCGGACTTCGTGGACGCCGCCTTCGCCGGCGGCGTGGACATCATCCAGTTGCGCGACAAGTCGCTCGAGGCCTCCGAGGAGCTGGAACTGCTGGAGGTCCTGCACACCGCGGCGCAGCGCCACGGGCGGCTGTGGGCCGTCAATGACCGGGCGGACATCGCCTCCCTGTCCGGAGCTCCGGTGTTCCATGTCGGCCAGAAGGACATTTCGCTCGACGCCGCCCGCGGCTTTCTCGGCAAGGATGCCGTGATCGGCCTGTCCACCCACAGCCCGAAGCAGGTGGACGCCGCCATCGCTGCCGCGCCCGGCCGCAGAGGGCTCGATTATTTCTGTGTGGGCCCCGTGTGGGCGACGCCCACCAAGCCCGGACGCGCCGCCGTCGGCCTCGATCTGGTGCGCTACGCCGCCCAGGCGATCGGCGGGGCGGACGCGGAGGGAACCGGCAGGGTCAACGAAAGCGTGCTGCCGTGGTTTGCGATCGGCGGGATCGACCTCAGTAACGTGGAGCAGGTAGTCGATGCCGGTGCCCGGCGGATCGTTGTGGTCCGGGCGATTACCGATGCCGCTGATCCGGCCCACGCCGCCGGAGCCTTGCTGGCGGCGTTGGACGCCGCCGCATCCTAAGCAGGTCCCCAGCCCGTAATGCCGGCCGGCACTGAAACTATCCGGCGAGACCCAGCTCCGTCATCCGGCGCGCGTGATTCGCTGCGAGTTCGGCCGCCAGGCCGTTGACCAGCGCCCGGGCGCCGGCGTCGTCCAGCCCCGACAGTCCGCCGAGGAACGCGTGCTCAGCGCTGACACGCTGGGCGTGGTTCAGTACCTCCCCCAGCAGGCGCCTGGCCCACAACGCCAGGCGCGACGCCAGCCGGGGGTCATCGGCCAGGGCCGCCTTGAGGCGCGCCTGCAGCACGGCCGTGGACTCACCGGTGGAGCGGACCTGTCCGATTAACTCACGAGTCGCGGCGTCGACGTACCGGCCTACGACGCCGTAAAAGTCCGCGGCGACCGTGTCGATCACGTAGGCCTTCATGAGGGCCTCGTACCAGTCCGACGGGCGCGTGCGTTCGTGGAAGTGGTCCACCGAGGGCTGGAACGGCAGCATGGCGGCCTCCGTATCCAGGCCCATGTGCTCGAGCCGGGTCCGGACGAGTTCGTAATGCTGGAACTCGACCACGGCCATCCTGCCCAGCACCGCACGGTCATGCAGCGTGGGCGAGTACCGGGCACTCGAGGACAGCCGCTCGAAGGCGGAAAGCTCGCCGTACGCCAAGACTCCCAGCAGTTCGGCAAGGAAGCTGTTGTAGAGGGCAGGATCGTCCGCAGTTGCGCTCATCATCCAAGACTAATAGCGGAAATCGGGCTACCCTGATTTTCGTGTCCCATCATCGCCTGACCCCCAGTGTCCACGAGCAGCAGAACCAGCTTGCCGGGGCCCTCAAGGCGTTGCGCACCACGCTGGAACTGCCCGGCCCGTTCCCCGAAGTTGTGCTCCGCGACGCGGAGGCGGCAGTGGCCGAGCACAAGCTCCCGGACCTTGACCTCACGCATGTCGAGTTCGTGACCATCGATCCGGCGTCGTCCACCGACCTGGACCAGGCCCTCTTTATCGAACGGAGCGACGGCGGCTACAAGGTCTTCTACGCCATCGCCGACGTCCCCTCCTTTGTCGCCCCGGGCGGGGCGCTCGACGCCGAAACCCGGCGCCGCGGCCAGACCTTTTACACCCCGGACGGCCGCATTCCGCTGCATCCGGAGATCATCAGCGAGGCCGCCGGCAGCCTGCTCGCCGGGCAGCTGTGCGCGGCGTTCGTCTGGGAGTTCGAACTCGACGCCGCGGCAGAGGTCGCCTCGGTCCTCGTGCGCCGGGCACAGGTCCGCAGCCGCGCGAAGCTCAACTACAAAGGCGTCCAGGCCGAGCTCGACGCCGGCACCGCGGCGCCCGTGCTGCAGCTGCTGAAAGAAGTAGGGCTCAAACGGGTGGAACTGGAACGCCTGCGCGGCGGCGCGAGCCTGAACATGCCGGAACAAGAGATCCAGCAACTGCCCGACGGCGGCTACCGGATCGTGGCGGCCCCGCCGCTGCCGGTGGAGGACTGGAACGCCCAGATTTCACTCATGACCGGGATGGCCGCCGCTGCGCTCATGCTCCAGGGCAAAGTCGGCATCCTGCGCACCATGCCCGCCCCGGACGAGGCGTCACTGCGCCACTTCCACCGGCAGACCCACGCCCTCGGCAAGCCCTGGGACGGGGAAATGCGCTACGGCGAGTACCTGCGGACCCTTGACCCGACGGACCCCCGGCAGCTGGCCATTGTGCATTCAGCCGGGATGCTCTTCCGCGGTGCCGGATACACACCCTTCGACGGCACAGTGCCCAACGCCGCCGTTCAGTCCGCCATCGGCGCCGCCTACGCCCATTCCACGGCACCGTTGCGGCGGCTGGTCGACCGCTTCGTGCTGGTGATCTGCGAGGCCCTGAGCAACGGCACCGAGGTTCCTGCCTGGGCCAGGGAGGCGCTGCCGTCCCTCCCTGCCATCATGGGCACCTCGGACCAATTGGCCGCGAAACTGGAGCGGTTGTCGCTGGACACCGTTGAAGCGGCGCTGCTCGTCAACCACGTCGGCCAGGAATTCGACGCTGTCGTCATCTCCGGTCCCAAGCCGGCCAAGGGCACCAACGGCACCAGCAACGGCAACGGCGGGAAGACCAACGGCAACGGAAACGGCCCGTCCGGGATCGTCCAGATCGCCGAGCCCGCCGTGACCGCACGATGCCCCGGCGAACTGGAACCGGGCACCAAAGTCCGGGTCCGGGTGGTGTCCTCGGACATCGCCACACGGGAAATCCAGCTGGAGCTCGTGGGCTGACGGCCCGCTGGCGGTCCGCAGGCCGTCCCGACGCCGTCGCCAGCCAGCGCTCCCGGTGCCCTCCCGGTCACTTCCCGAGGCGCAATCACCCGCCCAGTCGAGGATCCGCGGCTTGTACAGCTGATATGAGTTGAGTCTGTCCTTCACAAACACCTCCGGAGATGTCAGGACGGGATGTATCAGATTCCTTTGAGGACCTGAGGTTGATCCGCGGGATCCTCCCGACACCTTCGGAGGTGTTTGTTATGTCTGTTCAGGGCGTGG
>NZ_JBFTZW010000129.1:0-6038 GCF_056406555.1 Arthrobacter sp. P1_B4 | reverse complement strand
GCTTGCCGCTGGGGTCGTAGCTGACCAGACCCGCGAAGATCATGTCGATGACCTTGCCACCGCCGACTTCGTTGGTGTCGGCGGGCATGAGGGGACGCTGGGGTTCGGAGCCGTCGGCGAGGATCACTTTGCTCGTGTCGCCGCCGGTACTGCCGCTACCGGTTGCGGAGCCGCTGGCACCGCATCCGGTCAGGGCGAGGGCGGCGATAGCCACCATGCCCAGTGCTTTGGAAGTGCGCGAAAAACGCATTCCGCCTCCTATGAGTTGTGGGAGTTCGTGAGGGAAAAACTTATGCTTCCCCGTAAGCAGGCACAGGGGTATCCCCTGTGACGTGGCCTACATATGGAAGTAGCCTAGCCCTAAACCGTCCAAATGTTGGAACTCTGTTGCCAAACCGTGATCCGACAATCTCATGACGACTAACGTCAAGTGGAGGGTATTTCAAGTCACACGCTACTGACTGGTAGTATTCGCCCGCAGTGTGACCTGGGTTACTCGCGCTTAACTGGAATCCGCCGGTTTTCGCCCCCGTTCCAGCCCCCTCCGGGTAAGCCTCAGCTGGCCCCTGACAGCAGCTGCGCGCGCAGTTCGCGCCGCTCGCGCTGCTTGTCCGGATCCGGCAGCGGAACCGCCGCCAAAAGCCGCTGGGTGTAGGGCTCCTGGGGATTGCGGAGGATCTGGTCGCGGGTCCCCTGCTCCACGATCCTGCCGCGCTGCATGACACAGATCCGGTCCGCGAGCACGTCCACCACCGCGAGGTCATGGGTGACGAAGAGGCACGCGAACCCCAGTTCCTTCTGCAGGTTCTGGAACAGATCGAGCACCTTGGCCTGGACTGAGACGTCGAGGGCGGAAGTGGGCTCGTCGGCGACCATCAGCTTGGGCTTGAGCGAGAGGGCACGCGCAATCCCCACGCGCTGCTTTTGCCCGCCGGAGARCTCGTGCGGGTAGCGGTTGCGGTAATCGCGCGGCAGCTCGACCTGGTCCAGCAGCGCCTCAATCCGCCGCTGCAGGTCGGCGCCCTTTGCGGCCCGTGCCAGGAACATCGGCTCCCCGATGCTTTCCCCGATGGGCAGCCGGGGGTTCAGGGACGACGACGGATCCTGGAACACCATGCCGACATGCCGGCGCATCTCGTGGAGCTGGCGGCCGTTCCTCTTGGCGGCGGAAATGTCCTGCCCGACTACCCGCATGGTGCCTGCCGCCACCGGCAGCAGGCCGACGGCGGCCCGGCCGATGGTGGTCTTTCCGGAGCCCGACTCGCCGACGAGACCGACCACCTGTCCGGGATAGATGACCAGGTTGGCCCCTTCCACGGCACGGAACGCCGGCACCCGGCCCTGCTTCGGGTACTCGATGGCGACATCGGTGAGCTCCAGGACCGGCTCGCCCTTCGGCTTGGCCGCCTCGGCCGCGGCGAGGGCGGCGGCGTTTTCGCGCTCGCGCCGGATCAGCTCGTCTTCAGGAATGGAGAGGATCTCGACGTGGGTCGCGGCGGCGAGGGCGGCGGTGACGTCCACGTCCGCCGTGGAATCCGCGCCGCCCTGGCCCAGATGCGGGACCGCAGCCAGCAGCGCCTTGGTGTACTCGTGCTGCGGGTTGTGGAAGATCTGCGCTGCCGTGCCCGTCTCCACGATCAGGCCCTTGCGCATGACGGCGATCCGGTCGGCGAGGTCGGCCACCACTCCCATGTCGTGGGTGATGAGGACAATGGCACTGTCCAGTTTGTTCCGCAGGTTGCGCATGAGGTCAAGGATTTCGGCCTGGACGGTCACGTCGAGGGCCGTGGTCGGCTCATCGGCAATGAGCAGCTTCGGGTCGCAGGAGAGCGACTGAGCGATCATGGCGCGCTGGCGCTGGCCGCCGGAAAGCTGGTGCGGGTAAGACCGGAAGGCTTTCTCCGGATCGGGCAGTTCGACAAGTTCCAGCATGCGCAGGGCACGGAGCCGGGCTTCTTCCGGGGAAACTTCGTTGTGCAGACGCACAGTTTCTACAATCTGCGACCCCACTGTGTACACCGGGTTCAGGGCCGTCATCGGCTCCTGGAAGATCACCGCGACGTCCTTGCCGCGCACCGCGCGGATATTGGCCTCATTGCTCCCCAGCAGCTCACGGCCGGCGAGCTTGACACTTCCTGTCACACGGCTGTTACTCGGCAGCAGGCCCAGCAGCGCCATTGAACTGGCGCTCTTTCCGGAGCCGGACTCCCCCACGATGGCGAGTACTTCGCCGGCCCGGACCTCGTAGTTCAGGCCGATCGCTGCCGGGACCCATTTCTTGTCCACGCCGAAATCCACGCTGAGATCCCGGACCTCCAGGACAGTTTCGCCTTTGCCAGGCACAGGTGACGCCGGCGGATCGAGGGTGATGAAGTCAGTCATGATGGGCTATCCTTCCGCCCGGGCCGCCGGTGCACCGGGGATTAGTGCTGCGGCTCGGAATACTGAATTATTGGGGGCATGAGCTCTACGCCGCACGCCGGAAATGTTGAAGTCTTCAAAGCACGAACCAACAAGTGGTTCGCGTTGCTGTCCTGGGCGGTGGCCGCGTTCGGTGTCGTGGTCACGGTCGTCATGGCGGGTCCGGGGGCGCTGGGCGGCATCGCCCCGCTGGCTTTCATTGCCTTCATGGGCTGGCAACTGTTCTGGATGCCGTCCGTTGTAGTCCACGATGCCGGCGTCACCCTGGAGAATCCGTTCCGCTCGATTGAGGTGCCGTGGGCAGCGCTGGTGCACGTCGATACCCGTTTTGCACTGACGCTGGTCACCGCCCGGAAGAGCTACACCTCCTGGGCCGCGCCCGCCCCCGGTATCTGGGGCGGCCGCCATGCCCGCCCGGAGGACCTCCACGGCCTGCCGGCAACCACCTACGGTCCCGGCAAGTCGGTCCGTCCGGGAGATCTGAAGACCACGGATTCCGGCCAGGCTGCCATGATGGTGCGGGCCCGGTGGCATGACCTCGTGGAAGGCGGGCAGCTCGCCGCAGGCGACGCCGCCAGCACCGCGGCAACGGTGACCGTCCGCTGGGTGGCGATTGGCGCCGTCGTACTGCTCCTGGCGGCAAGCTACCTGGCGATTACCGCCGGTTAGAGCGGTCCTGCAGGGGGCCGGCATCTACTGGCCCCGTGTTCCGTCAGCCGGCCCGTCGTTGCGGGGATCCTCAGGCGCCGGGGCGCCAAGTCCGGTGACGGTACCTGCCTGCACCGCGGCGCCCCCATGATCGGCCGCCTTCTTGGCATTGAACTTCTTCTGCCGCGGGTCAAAGGCGTCCCTCAGGCCGTCGCCGATGAAGTTGATGCTGAGGCAGATGAGCACGATGAACATGCCCGGGAACCAGAAGAGCCAGGGCCGTGTGGCGAAGGCCTGCTGGTTCTGGGAGATGAGCAGGCCCAGTGACGTGTCCGGGGCCTTGACGCCGACGCCGAGGTAGCTCAGCGCCGTCTCGGTGAGGATCGCGGCGGACATGGTCAGGGTCACGTTGACGATCAGCACGCCGACGGCGTTGGGCAGGATGTGCTTGAAGATGATCCTGGCGTTGCTGGCGCCGGAAATCCGGGCCGCATCCACGAACTCGCGTTCGCGCAGGGACAGGAATTCGCCGCGCATCAGGCGGGCCAGGGCGACCCAGCTGATCAGGCCCAGGAAGATCCCGAGGGCCAGGACGCCGTTGGTGCTGGCGAAGGAGGCGAACCAGCTTCCCTGGTCCCGGCGGCCGGCGAGGGCGGCCATGACGGCGGCCAGCAGCAGCGCGGGAATGATGATGATGACGTCGGTCAGGCGCATCAGGATGGCTTCGGACCAGCCGCGGAAGTAGCCGGAGATGGCACCGACCACGACGCCGATCAGGCCGGCGATGAGGCCGATCACGATCATGATGGTGATGGACTGCTGCGCGCCGCGCATGGTCATGGCGAAGAGGTCGCGGCCGATCCGGTCCTGGCCGAACGGATGTTCGCCCCAGGCCAGCGGCCACAGCGAGGAGGTGGGTGCGCCGCCGTTGACCAGTGGCGAGACTTGCGTGTGGTTGTACTTCCACCAGCCGGGGATTCCCAGGTAGCCCACCGAGGTGAAGGCCAGAACGAAAATGAAGGCGAACACCACGAGGCCGATAATGGCGCCGGAGTGTCCGAGGAAACGCTTCCGGACGATCTGGCCCTGGCTGAGGCCCTTGGCCTCAAGGACCGGCTCAACGCCGGCCGCGGCTGATATCCGCGAGGCTTCGTCTTCGGCCATGATTACTTCCTGCTGACTTGGCTGGCTCATGCTTTTACCCTTACGCGCGGATCCAGTGCGGAGTAGGCGAGGTCCGCGATGAGGTTGAAGACCATGGCCGTGATGGCCACGCAGATGAAGACGCCCATGACCGGGTTGGGATCGGTGTGCGCGATCCCGTCCAGGAACAGGAAGCCCATGCCGCGGACCGAGAAGACGGTTTCGGTGATGACGGCACCGCCGATCAGCGCCCCAATGTCGAAGGCCACGATCGTGGCGATCGGGATCAGGGCGTTGCGGAAGGCGTGGCGCATGATGACGGTCCGCTCGCTCAGGCCTTTGGCCCGGGCCGTTCGGATGTAGTCCATGTTCATGATTTCGAGCATCGAAGCCCGGGTGAAGCGGGTGTAGCTGGCCAGTGAAATGAGGATCAGGGCCAGGGTGGGCAGGATCAGGTGGGTAAAGGAGTCAAGGCTCAGGACCCAGAAGTCGCCCTGGATGTTCGGCGTGCTGGCACCGATGGTGGCGATCGGCCGGCCGCGCACACGGCTGTTGTTGAAGTAGCTGGGCCACGCCTGCATGTACCGGTCCAGCAGGATCAGGAATCCGACCAGGAACGAGGTGATGGCTGCCGCCCGCATGGACTGCCCACGGTCGTAGCCGCCCACCAGGTAGCCGATGCCCATGCCGATCAGGACGAAGGCGACCGCCAGGAGCACGATCATCAGGAATGTGGCCTCGTTGAGCAGCGGCTGAAGGAGGAAGTAGAACACGACTCCAACGCCGACGGCGATGAGGGCCGACTGCAGGGCCTTGCGGTTTTTCAGCCCGGCGGAGAGCAGGGTCACGGCGAACGCGATGCCGACACCGGCGATGGCGATGACCACGGGGCCCAGGCCCGGGGTCTTGAACCATTCGGTGGCGGAGAAGTAAATGAGCACCGCGGTGACGAAGCCGAAGGCGACGGCGCCGGCCAGCAGCCGGCGCCGCATGGTCCCGCCCGCCGCGACGGCTGTCACCGCGCCGACGACGACGCCAATCCCGAGGGCCGCGGGCAGCGGCACGTCGGGGTTCCGCAGGAAGTCGTTGAAGCCGATGGCGCCGAATTCCTTGAGCAGGACGGCGACCCAGAAGATCGGCAGGGAGAAGAACAGGAAGGCCATGAACGTCACGCCGTAATCCAAGGTGCTGTACTGCCGCAGGGCGGTGACGATGCCCAGGGTGATGCCGATCAGGATGGCGAGCACCGTTGCCGCGGTGACGAGGGTCAGGGTCTGGACGAGCGCGAAGCCGAGGGCCTCGGTGATGGGCTGACCGGCGATGTTCTTCCCGAGGTCACAGGAGTTGGCGAACGGAACGAGGCACTGGACAGCGCCGCCGAACCATTTGAAGTACCGCAGCGGGGCCGGGGTGTCCAGCTGCAGGAGCTCGGTCCTCGCGTCCATGAGCTGCTGCTTCTGGGGCGTGGGGTTGGCGCGGAATTCCTCGAGGGGATCGCCGGACGCCGCTGTCAGGAGATATACGAGGTAGGACGCACCGAGAAGGATGAGGGCGGCAGTCACGAGCCGCCGGAAGATGTAGGTCACCATTGGAATAGAACCTCGGAATTCGGGCCCAGGGATTGCCCGGACCGGTCGCGGAGTTTGGCCGGTTCCCGCCGATGTGGCTGGACCACGGCATCGTCAGGGATGTCGCCAGAAAGGCGCCGGGACCGAAGAAGCTGTGGTCCCGACGCCTTTCCAGCAGTGTTACTTGGGGTCGCGGGCTACTTCTGCGCCCATTCCCAGAAGTTCCACCAAACGCCGGTCTGGTTCGGCATGTACTTC
>NZ_JBFTZW010000128.1:0-6242 GCF_056406555.1 Arthrobacter sp. P1_B4 | reverse complement strand
CAGCATGATGATCGAACCGGTGGGGTCCAGGTTCAAAGTGAGCGGGATGAGCAGGGCTACGCCGGCCACCGGGCCAACTCCGGGAAGGACCCCAATGATGGTGCCCAGCAGGCAGCCCAGGAAGGCGAAGATCAGATTTTGCCAGGTCATGGCGGCTGCGAAGCCGCCGAGCAGTTCGTTGAGTGTGTCCACGTCTAGAGTCCGATCAGGTTCAGCGGAGCGAATGCCGAGACGGGGAGTGCGACGTTCAGCCCGTAGTTGAAGGCATAGAACGCGCCGACGCTTCCGGCAAGGGCGATGATCAGGGAGGACATCCAGGTCCGGCGGTCCCGCAGTTTCAGGTGATAGAGCAGGAACAGGAACATGCTCAGCTGAAAGCCCAGCAAATCCATGACGGACGCCAGGAGCACAAGGCTGACCACGACCGCGATCACCAGACCCCTGTCGATCCCCTCGGCCCTCTCGCTCGGCCGGCGCAGCTCCTGGACCAGCCAGAGCGCCGACATCGCGACCAGCACCCCTCCCATGGCGAACGGGAACAGGCCGGGACCTGGCCCCAACGACGTCCACAGGCCGAGGCCGACCGAACTGGCCAGAACATAGACGCCGACGGCGGTGAACGTGCCGATGCCCGCAAGCACCGACGGAGCGACGCGGATGGCGCGCTCGGGTTTAGTCAGTAGTGACTCCGTTGTCATCGTTTCCTTCTTACGTTGCGCGATATTCTATTTCATAGAATGAAAGAACATTTCGTCTGAAGAAATAGTGACAGGAGACACAAACGCTGTCAAGCGCAATGCAGTTACATAGAATGAAACAATGACAGTGACTTCGACACATTCGGCCGGCTCCGCTGAAGAGGGCGGCCCCAAGGCCGGGAACATGCGCTCCCTGTCCAGGTCGATGGAGGTTTTCGCCGAACTCCAGCGTGCGGAGCGGCCCCAGCGCCTCAGTGACCTGGCCAGGACCTGCGGCATGAGCCTGCCGACGACGTTGCGGATCCTGCGGGTCCTTCAGGATTTCGGCATGGTCAGCCAGACGGACAAGTCCTACCGGATCGGCCCCGCGGTCCTGCCCGCGGCCCGGAGCTACCTGGAGAACGACCCCCTCGTGGTTGCCGCGCGGCCGATCCTCCAGCAGGTGGCCTCCCAGACGGGACTCACGGCCTCGCTGTACACCAGGCTGGGCTTTGAAAGGATCCTCGTCGCACGTGTCGACGGCGACTCGCCCCTCCGCTATGACCTGCCGTTGGGTAAGCGTCTCCCCCTCACCGTCGGAGCGGCCGGGAAGATCCTGCTGGCCACCGTTTCCGATGCGGAACTCGGGCAAGTGGTAGCCGCGGCCGTCGCATCCGGCCATGAGGAGAGTACATTTACTGCCGACGAGCTCCGCGCACGCCTGCCTGAGCCCGGCGTCGATTACGCGTATTCGGCCGATGAGCGTGCTACCGGCGTGCTGTCGGTCGCCGTCGCTGTGCCGAACGGAACCCGACGCCCCAGTGAGTCCATGGCACTAACCAGCCCCGTTGAGTCAGCCACCGAAGCCGGCCTCGAGGCCGGCGTTCCTGAACTCCGGCGCGCCGCCGGCCGGCTCTCAGAACTCTTGGAAGGGTCCGTCTACTAGGCGGGGCCTCACCGCCGCCACGCCACACACGTGCCCGCTCCTCGGGCCCAAGAATGGGCATGTCCCTTCCCCTAGGTGACGGCAGAGGGGCATGCCCTCCCCTGCGCGCCGCCAGTGGACATATGGCCCATATGTCCACTCTGCGCGGTCAAAAATGGGCATGTCCCCCTCCCGGGGTCAGGTCAGGCGCGCGTACCCCAGCAGCGCGGCCGTGCCCATGCCGCCTGCGATGCTGATCATCGCCAGGGCAAGCTGCCCCGGCTCCGGGGACCTGCGGGCCTGTGCGAGCAGCCGGGTGACCAGTACCGCGCCCGAGGCTCCATAGGCGTGACCGAGGGCCAGGGCGCCGCCGTCGAGGTTTGCCTGGTCAGGGTCGATTCCCAGCTGGTCAAAGCACGCGAGCGTCTGGGCCGCGAAGGCCTCGTTGAATTCCACCAGGCCCACGTCCGCGGCACTCAGTCCGTGCGCCGCCAGGAGCCGTTCGGCCGCCGCGGCCGCGCCGATGCCCAGCAGCTGCGGCGCCACTCCGGCAGTGTCGGTTCCCAGGACCAGCAGCCCGTCGGCGGCGCCCAGCTGCCGGGCCCGCTCCATGGACGTGACAACGACGGCGGCGGCACCGTCGGCGTCGAAGCAGGAGTTACCGGCCGTGACCGTGCCGCCGCTGGCAAAAACGGGCGGAAAACGGGCCATCAGGGCCGGGCCAAGACTCGGCCGCGGCCCGTCGTCGGCTGCCGCGGACTCGCCGGAGCCGGCGGCGAGGGGCACGATTTCGGCGTCGAACGTCCCGGCGGCCGCGGCTGCCAGGGCACGTTGGTGGCTGCGGAGCGCGAAAGCGTCCTGGCGTTCCCGGCTGATGCCGAAGCGGGCGGCGACGTTTTCGGCCGCCACCCCCATGTCGGGATCGCCGAAGCTCAGCGGCGCGAACTGGGCCCGGCTGTAAAAGTCCGGGCCGCCGTCGTCGTTGCGGTGGGCGCGGAGCGGAGCCGTGCTGATGCTCTCGACGCCGCCCGCGAGGTACAGGCCGCCGCCGCCCGCCGCGACCAGCCGGGAGGCCAGGACGATCGCGTCCAGACCGGAGCCGCATTGCCGGTCCACGGTGACGCCGGGGACGGTGACCGGCAGGCCTGCCTCCAGCGCGGCGAGCCGGGCCACGTTTCCGCCGCCGCCCACGGCGTTGCCGATCACGACGTCGGTCACGGATTCCCCGGTGCCGTCGCCGGCATCGGCGAGCAGGCTGCGGAGCACCGGAGCCAGGAGTTCGTGGGCGCGGAGCTTCTTCAGTGCCCCGTTGGCGCGGCACAGCGGCGTCCGGCGCGCGGCGATGATGACCGGCTGCCTGTCCTCAGGCAGCAGCCCCGGGAAAGACAGCCCGGGAACAGACCGCCGGGGGAACGACGTTCCGCGGAGCGGCTGCCCGGGTGCTGCCGGCCCGCTGCCCGCGCGCGGCTCAGCCAAGACGCCGGATCCTGGGATCGTTCCGCGCCACCCAGTCCAGCAGCAGCTGCCGGCTGATTTTGCCGCGGTCCGTCAGGGGCAGCTCCGTCAGCACGAAGTACTCCAGGGGGCGCTTGTTCCGGGCCAGCACATCGTCGATCCCGGACCGCAGCTGGGTGGCGGTGACCGCTCCGTGCGAGGGCACGACGCCGGCCACGACGCGCTGGCCGCGAAGATCGTCAAGCATTCCGGCCGCCACGGCCGCCGCGACGCCCGGGACGGAGGCCAGCGCCATCTCAACCTCATGCGGGTAGACGTTGGTGCCGGCGGTGATGATCATGTCGGAGCGGCGGCCCAGCATGTGCAGGGTCCCGTCGGAGAGGTAGCCCTGGTCCCCCACGGTGTACCAGCCGTCGAAACAGCGCAGCGCCTGGCCGTCGTCACCCCACAGGTAGCCGTTGCTGACCATGCCGCTGCGGACGCAGATGTTGCCGTCGCTGCCGTCCTGGAGTTCGGCGCCGTCGTCGTCGAGGATGCGGATTTCGACGCCGGGAAAGGGCTTTCCGACGCCGGTCCCGCCAGGCTCGACGGGCTCGCCCGGACGCAACCCGGCGCCCGAGACGAAGCTAAGCTCGGAGGCGCCGTAGTACTCGAAAATGGTCGCGTTGGGGGCCCAGCGCCGGGCCGCCTCCAGCGTCCGGGCGTCCAGCTTGGAACCGGCGCAGATGATGCTGCGGATGCCGGAGGCATCGACACCGCCGGCCAGGCCCCGCTCGCTGAGCAGCCGGAGCATGGTGGGCACCAGGACCAGGCGGGTGATGCCGTCGTGGCTGACGGCCGCGTGGGCGGCGCCGACATCGAAGTGGTCCAGGCTGTGGAACTCGGCGCCGGCGTACAGGCATTCGGCGAGGGCATAGAGGTTTAGGCTTGCCGCGAGCGGTCCGGGAGCCAGGGACTTGTCGTCCTGCGTCAGTGCGAAGAATTCAATGGAGGCCTCGAAGGATTCCTGCCAGGACCGCCGCGAGCGGGTGAACGCTTTGGGCACCGAGGTGGTGCCGGACGTCAGACCGACCAGGAACGAGGTCTCCGGCGGCCCGTCGGCGAGCCCGGTCCCCGGCCCGGGAACTGCACGCGCCGGACGCGTTTCCGACCCGGCGATGCAGGCGGTGATGCCGTCCTGGAGTTGCTGGGGCCAGGCCGGGTCCAACACGGCGCACTGCCGCTCACCAGCGACGGCCGCGGCGAACGCTACGGCGAAGTGGGTTGAATTTTGTTCGGACAGCACGGTGATGGCCGGTGCCGAGGGCACCAGGGCCGCCGCTTTGTCCCGCAGGCCGGACCAGCTGAGGTGGTCTCCGGCCATGACGACGGCTGTCTCGTCGGGACGGTCATCGGCCCAGCGCTGGAGTCTGTCGAGAAAAGGCATCGAACCAACTTTAGCGTTGCCGGGCGCCGCGGCTGCGTGTGCGGGATATTGTGACTCCATGAGCTTTAACGACAACGCCCCGCTGGACCCGTCACAAGTCCAGGACCGTCGCGGGATGGGCCGCGGCCCGATGATCGGCGGCGGGATCGGCGGCGGCATCATCCTCCTGCTGGCAGCCCTCTTTGGCATCAATCCCCAGCTTCTCGAGGGTCTGGCCGGCACCGTCCAGGAGCCCCAGACGCAGAGCCAGGGCTCTGCCCCCGCCTGCCAGACCGGCGCCGACGCCGACGCCCGCCTCGACTGCAGGATCACCGGAACGGTCAACAGTCTGAACGCCTTCTGGCCGGCCTACCTGGCCCAGTACAACACTAAGTACCCGCGGCCGAAGGCGGTGATCTTCACCGGCGGAACCAACACCGGCTGCGGCGCCGCCACCTCGGACGTGGGGCCGTTCTACTGCCCCGTCGACACCACGGCGTACTTCGATCCTGGCTTCTTCCAGGAGTTGGTGGACCGGTTTGGCTCCTCCGGAGGCCCCCTGGCGCAGGAATATGTGGTTGCCCACGAATTCGGCCACCACGTCCAGAACCTGCTTGGCGACCTCGACCGGGCGCAACAGGATCCGCAGGGCCCCGGTTCCGGGGGTGTCCGGGTTGAGCTCCAGGCCGACTGCTACGCGGGGCTGTGGGCCCACTATGCAACAACGCAGGCGGATCCCAAGACCGGCCAGCCCTATCTCGACCCCTTCACTGACCAGGACGTGAAGGACGCTCTGTCGGCGGCCTCGGCCGTCGGTGATGACCGTATCCAGAAAGCCGCCACGGGCCGCGTCTCACCGGAGGCGTGGACCCACGGATCAAGTGCCCAGCGGCAGAAGTGGTTCTACCAGGGGTACACCACCGGGGACATCAACAAGTGCGACACATTCGCGGTGGCAACGCCTTAGCCCCACCACCCCCCGGTCCCAGCCCCCCTGGTCCCAGCCCTCTGGTCCCGACTCTCTGGCCTACACCCGAGGCCTCACCCGCGCGGCCGGCGCCGGACCGGGACCTCGACATAGCTGAGGAATCCGGCGTGGCCCAGGTGCCGGTGCTTCGCGTGCCACACGGGCCGGTACTGGTGCCCGAAGGGGTCGGTCACCAGTACCGACTCCAGGCGGTCGTTTCCGGCCAGGAGGCGGTCGACGTCGGCCAGCGCATTGCGCCGCGTCGCCAGACCGTCGATGTCCAGGCTCCAAAGCCCCAGCTCAGCATCGGTTCCGCGTTCCAGCTGCAGCGTCTCGAACAGTCCGGCCACGAGCCCGGCGAGCCCGGCGGGGTCAACCCGCTGCAGCCGGTGGGACTCGGGATGCACGTCACGCGCCTCGGCGAGGGCCTGGCGCAGCCAGTGGAACTCCACCGATCCCAGGGGCGGTCCCATGCGCAGGCGGCGGTTCTCGTCCAGCTCCAGGCGGAACGTGGCGGCGCTGCGGTCCATGATGCACGGAGCTTCGCCGACATATTCGAAGTCGGCCAGCAGGGCTTCCCGGGACCGGTAGTAGGAGAAGTCGCCGCTGTCCTCGACAACCACGAAGTCCTTGCCGGCATCGGAGGGCCGCGGCGGTGGCGTGGCATCCATTCCCGTGTGCCTCCTGTTCGACGGCGTGCCCGGCCCGAAGCGCGTGGACCCGTTGTCTTTATCAGACCACCGCCGGGACGATATGGGAACGGCGGCGGGAATGCCGGAAGGAAATGACGGAGAGAAATAACGACGGCGGCCC
>NZ_JBFTZW010000127.1:0-6286 GCF_056406555.1 Arthrobacter sp. P1_B4 | reverse complement strand
CACAACGACCTTCTGTGACATTACGCCGCGGTAGAATTCGTACGGCGTCGCGCCGGCGTTGCTCCAGACGATGCCGCTGTCGAAGGATCCGTCAGTGTAGCCGGACACGACCTGGGACCAGTCCGGGGAGTTGACCTCGACTTTCACGCCAAGTTTTTCCATGTTTTTAGAGATGATCTGGCCGACGGAAAGCCAGTCCGAAGATGCCGATCCTACAGAGAACTTAAACTGGAACGGTTTGCCGTCCTTGAGGGTGCGWATGCCGTCAGTTCCCTTCTTGTAGCCGGCGTCATCGAGCATCTGGTTGGCTTTGTCGACATTCAGCTTGGTCCAGTCGCAATTCTCAACGATGCCCTGGTCGCGCCAGCTGGCGTAGGTGTCGCTGAGGCCGGTGCAGTCGGCCGGATGCGTGTAGCCTGACATGCCCAGGCTGTCGACCTGGTCGCGGTCCACGGCCATGCTGAGTGCTTTGCGGACGACCGGATCGTTAAAGGGAGCCTTCGTGGTGTTCAGCTGCCAGTTGATCGTGCCACCGGTGGTGGGGTACCAGAAGTGGCGGTGTGCCGGATCCTTGTCGATATAGGTTTTCTGGATGTTGGGGATGAACTGGTCGCTCCAGTCCACGTCGCCGTTCTGCAGGGCGAGGTTGGCCCCGGAGTTGCCGGCGAAGGCCAGCATTCTGATGCCGGTGAGCTGCTGCTTTTCCGGCTGCCAGTAGTTGGGGTTCTTATCCAGTTCAAATGACTGTGTCTGGAAATGGGAGACCTGTGTGTAGGGGCCGGTGCCCACCGGGTTGTCGTTGGTGGCTTTTGCCGGGTCCGCGATCTTGGACCAGACATGCTTAGGGGCGATGACCTGCTGGCCGACTTCGTAAAGTCCGGGGGAGTAGGCCTTGTTGAAATCGAAGCGCACTGTGTGGGCATCTACGGCCGAGACTTTGGCCAGATAGTCGAGTCCTCCCTGGATCTTCTTCTGGAGGTCAAAGGTGTACACGACATCGTCGGCGGTCAGTGGCTGTCCGTCTGACCACTTAACGCCGTCGCGGAGCGTGAAGGTCACGCCCTTGCCGTCTTCGTCTGCTTTCCACGRAGCCCCGAGCCAGGGGACCGGTTCCCCCTTGACAGGGTTGACGATCAGCAGGGGTTCGAAGACCGACTGCTGCGTCATCGGCAGTGCGTTCGGGGAGAACGGATTGAAGTTGCTGGTGAACGTTGCGGTGTCTTCCCGGGGGATTGTCAGGAGCCCGTTGGAGGCGCTCCCACCCTTTGCTGTGCTTCCAGATGTGTTTCCGGCGCCGCAGCCGGTGAGGGCCAGGGCGCCGATCGCCAGTGTGGCCGCAACAACGGTCAGTGACCTTTTGGGGTGGATTTTGGGCATGAGGGAGCTCGTTTCGTCAGTGAAATGGAGTGGGGAGGTTAGCGGGGAATGGAAGTCAGGACGCCGCGACCGGCAGGCGCACAGATGTACGCTCCACCAGAGGGCACTCGACAATGCGTTGGAGCGGGGCCAGATCACGGTTCGCTGCCAGTTTGGCCAGCATCGCGACGCCGGTTGCCCCCATTTGCTGGAACGGCAGTGCAACTGTCGTCAGGCTGGGCCGCAAATAGTTGGCGATGACTTCCTGGTTGTCGAAGCCAACCACGGAGATATCGTCACCAATACGGAGCCCTCGTTCTTTGATGGCGTCGTAAGCGCCCATGGCCATGCGGTCAGTGGCGCAAAAGATCGCGGTAGGTGGCCGGCTGCCATCCAGGAGGGCGACTGCCGCGCGGTAGCCCTGGTCTGCCTCGCCGTCTTCGTTGATCACCAAGCTCTCATCCAGGCCGATGCCTGCCTGTTCAAGTGCTCGGACATAACCAGCCCGGCGGCCGATGGCGGCCGGAATGACGGGATCAAGGTTGATGAGCCCTATCCGGTCATGTCCGGCCCCGATAAGCCTCATCGTGGCAACATAGCCACCCTGAGCCTCATCCGGAATGACGGAATGCAGTTTTGTTGCTTCGTCAAAGCAGTGAACCAAGACCGTCGGCACCTCCTCCGCAACAGCAGGCAACCGCACACCCCTATGCCAGCTTGTGGCGTAGATCAGACCCTCGACACGGTGCTCGAGCATCGTCTCGATGGCCCGCCGGTCGGCGTCACTGCTGCCGTCGGTGCTGGCTATAAGAAGCGTCTTACCCTCCCGCGCGGCCTGTTCCTCGGCGCCGCGGACAATGTTGGCGGCATAAGGAGCGATCACGATTTCCGTGATCAGCCCGTAGAGCTTGGTCTGCTTGGAAGCCAACGCGCGGGCTCCCGCATTCGGGCGGTAGCCCAGTTCGCTCACAGCCTGGTGGACGCGGTCACGGGTTTCTTCTGGAATTCCGTTCCCCGTTCCACCATTAAGGACAAAGGAAACAGTCGTCCGGGAAACTCCGACATGGTTCGCGACATCCTGCATCGTCACTTTGGCCTGCCGTGGGTTCGTCTCCATTGACCGTCCGATGTCTAGTAATAGGGGTGAATATTGGATGAGAGTCTAGCCGCACCTACTGATGCGCGTTACTAACGCGCGTTAGTGGATGTGAGATAGAACATATCCCGCATTGGGTTGGGGTGTCAAGGAGCGTATGAACGGCCGACTTGTAACGCGTCAGCCTGGAGTGGCTGCAGATAACCGCACCGTGATMGCGCCCGCGAGCCGGCGGGGCGATCCGGCCGCCTGGCTCTGGAACGGGGCTGGAGGGAGGTCTTTGCAGCTCATCCCACGCGCCAGCTTGAGGTAACGTCGATTATCGTAACGATTGGCAAGGGAATTTGGCCGGGCGTGCGGCGTCGTGCGCAGGAACGGCGAAGCAGCCAGCGCCGCGGTTAGCGGGACTCAGTCATCGCCCCAAGCAGTCCGCTCATTCTGATCGTATGTGCGAATGCCGCCGTTTCAGCGGTCCGACGTTTAGCTTGGCGCCGCCCGAGGGAAAGGGACGACGATGTTCACCCTGCAGATTAGCTATCTGGTCCGGGAAAACGAGGCTTTCAAGAAAATCTTCGACCCGCAGCCCGCGCAGCCTCGGGCCCCCGGTCTGTTCGCTTGTTCGGGGTACCGAGGACCAGAACAGCGTGGCCGTGCTCCTTGACTTCGACACCAAGGACGCCGCGACGGTCTTTATGGAAAAGCTGCGCAGCCAGGTGTGGAACAAACCCGTGGTGATCGGGCAGCTGATGATGGCAGCGCCGACAGCCAGGATTCTGGAGGAGGTGGCCCGCGAGGAACAGGGCGCGGGCTGACCGCTGAGAATCCGGTGGTCCAGGCTGGGATGAGTTAGACGCAGCTTCATGCCGTCCCAGGAAGACGGCGGGACATCCCGCCGTCGTCCGATTCCACGGCCTCATTCCGCGCCCCGTCCGCTCTTGGGGGTCTTGAACTATATGCGGACAAGGGAAAGGACCGGGCTGCATAACAGGCGCAAGGAAGGCGGATCTCTGAATGGCTCGAATGCCCCAAGCCACGGTGGAAGTGAGTGACGCAGTGGTCCAGCGCCTCGTCCGGGACCAGCGGCCCGACCTCGGCGATTTTCCTTTAGCGCGGGTTGCGAACGGCTGGGACAACGCGACCTTCCGGCTCGGTGACGATCTGGCCGTCCGGCTGCCGCGCAGGGCGGAGGCCGTTCCGCTGATACTGCATGAGCAGCGCTACCTTCCCGACATAGCTCGCCGCTCCCCGGTTGCGGTTCCTGTCCCCGTCCATGCCGGCAGGCCGACGTCGGACTTTCCATGGCCGTGGAGCATCGTACGGTGGGTCCCCGGAGCCGCTGCGGCCGACGTCGGGCCGGCAGGCCGCGGGCCGGCAGGCCGCGGGCCGGCGGCTAAGGGCCTGGCCGATTTCCTGCTGTCCCTTCACGTGCCCGCCGAAACGGGAGTCCCGGTCAACCCTTTCCGAGGCGTGCCGCTGACGGACCGTGACGCTGTGCTGGTGGAACGGCTCGGGGACCACGAACGCTACCCGCAGGCGGCAGCGCTGAAAGCAGTGTGGGCGCAGGCCTGTGCCGCCAAAGCCTGGGATGGTCCGGCGATGATGCTCCACGGGGACCTCCACCCTGGCAACATCCTGCTGGCGGACGACGGCTCCCTGGCCGGCGTCATCGATTTCGGCGACGTCGGGGCAGGGGACCCGGCTGTCGATCTTGCGGTGGGGTGGCTGATGTTCGACGCCGGCACCCGCCACCGCTTCATGGGCGCCTTCGGCTCCGCAGTAGATGGAGACACCAGGATGAGGGCCCGCGGTTGGGCCCTCATCCTGTCCACCGCCATGCTGAGCAACTCCGACGATAATCCTCGGCTGTTCAGCGTAGGAAAGTTCGGGATCAGGCAGATCCTGGATGACGGGCTTCGCCTGCAACTCTGACGCCAGCGTTAAATGTCAGTGGCGCCTCATATGCTGGGAGTGTGGAAGGCAAAGAGGCCTCCCTTGCCAGGTTGTCTGCATTTGCCGGTCGCGGAGCCGGGAACGCGGCCTCGACTGGCGCCGACCCTCTTCGGGACGAAGCGGACGCGTGCCTGGACGGTATGGCTGAGGTCGCCAGCATGGAAGCCAGGCTGGCCGCTCTGAAAGTGCACTTCGCCGCCGGATATGCCCGCGCTGCCGTCGCCATGGCGGGCCCAGCCGTTTCCCCGCAGGAGCGCACCGCCCAGGAAATGGCCGTGACAGCAGAGGTGGCCTGTGTCCTGACCGTGAGTGAAAGATCGGCGGCGGCGCTCCTGGCAGAGTCGGCCACCCTGACCACTAAGTTGCCCCTGACGCTGTCTGCGCTGCAAGCAGGGAGCATTTCATGGCAACACGCGCGGGTGATGTGTGATGAAACGTCCGGTCTGGACCTCGCCGCGGCGGCTGCTTTGGAGGCTCATTTCCTGGACCCCGAAGCTCCCTTTGCCGCGCGTGGCTGCCCCGCGGGGGAGCTGGTGCCGGGCAGGTTCCGGGCCAAGGCGCGCAGATGGCGTGAGCTGCACCATCCCGTAAGCATCGAAGCCCGCCACCGCAAGGGTGTGGAGGACCGTCGGCTGGAATATGTGCCGGACCGGGACGGCATGGCCTGGCTCTCGGCCTATCTGACTGCGGATGTGGCGGTGGCTGCATGGTCCCGTGCCACGGAAGCGGCCCGTGCCCTGCAGGAGCCGAATGAATCCCGAACCCTGACCCAGCTCCGTGCGGACGTCGCCGCCGACTGGCTGCTGGCGGGGGTGGCGGAAGGAACTCCGTCACCCAAGGCGCAGGTCCTGGTGACCGTGCCGGTGCTGTCTCTTTTGGGCGCCGAGTCGGAACCGGCCACGCTGGACGGGTATGGTCCCGTTCCGCCGAGCATGGCCCGCCGGCTTGTAGGGGATGGCGCCGGATCGTTCCTGCGTGTGCTGACCGATCCGCGCAATGGAGCGCCGCTGGAGATCGGACGGACCAGCTACCGGGTTCCGAAGGCGATGCGCCAATGGTTGCGGCTTCGGGATGGCCGGTGCCCTTTTCCCGGCTGCAGTAACCATTCCCTGGATAACGAAGCGGATCATCTGTTGGCTTGGTCCGAGGGAGGCGGCACCGACATCACCAACCTTGGCCAGCCATGCCGGCGGCACCACCGACTCAGACACACCACAGCGTGGAGGCCGGTTGACGCGACCCGGGACCATCCACCCGGCTGGATCTCACCTGCGGGACGCTCCTACCCAAGCGAGCAACAAGACTGGGAACCGCCACACTGGCCGCAGCACCTCGGCCACGCGGGTGAAGGCCGGGAGTTGGAACCGCCCGGCTGGCCGGACGTATTTGCCGGCGGCGTCGGACCCGGAGAGACCGTCGGACCCGGAGAGACCGGGCCGCCATTACCGGTGGATCCCTTTCCTGACTGGGCACTGTTCATCGCGGCGTAGGATCGGCGCTCCATGTTCCCCTCCCGGTCCAATGAAAGGTTCGAAGGATATGCCGGCTATTGGCCTGCACCCCTGCCTCCGACGCGACCCTGAGCCGTGACCCTGAAGGGCCGGATCGGCCAGGACCAGCGCGATTCAGGCCACTGTCCCCATGCCCATCACGGTCCGGGTCAATCTCGACTCACCGGACGGGTTCGTCGGGTCTGCTTGCTGCGGCGATCATGCGACGCATGACGCCGAGTGGACGGGGAAGAAGGCCTTGATGAAAGTTTCTTCATGACCGTTTCATCCCTGCCTCATTGTTGTCGTTCACGCTGGACACACGAATGGCTTGCGCCGGAAGAGCCTGCGTATGGGGAAGAGGGGGCATGGTGGACGGAGCATGGCTGTCTAC
>NZ_JBFTZW010000126.1:0-6359 GCF_056406555.1 Arthrobacter sp. P1_B4 | reverse complement strand
GAATGTAGGCTCCGTGACGGCAGCCAGGCGCTGACGACGGAGGGCATGTCCAGTGGTGCGAGGGAGCCCGGAACCGGCCCCGGATGCCATGCCGTCAGCGCAGCGGGATCTTCGCTATGACCGGCACCGTATGCGTCTGCGAGGCGGCACCGGTCACCAGTTCGGCGCCCGCGTACTTCAGTAACGCGAGGGCTCCCACGTTGCCGGCCGTCGTCTCGGCCACCAGGACGGCTGCCCCGGCCGACGCGGCGCGAGCCTTTACGAGGCGCAGCGCCTCGCGGCCCACACCCCGGCCGCGGAAGCTCCGGGCGAGCCAGATGCCGGTTTCCAGCGCCCGGCCGCCACCTGCACCAGCTTCGGCGCCATCACTCGGCCCGGCGTAGCCGCCACCCCCCGCAACAGCCCCAGCGCCACCCCCTGGCCCAGCCCCGCCGCCACCACCGGCCCAGCCCTCATCCGCTGCCGCCGGCTCAGGGTCCATCCGCCTGAGGCGCACGGACCCTGCCATCTGCCCGTCGCAGCTGATGGCCCACGTCTTCTGCCCCGCGGGACCGTCCAGGCCGGCTGCGGCGGCGCGGTGGAATTCGCGGAACCAGCTGATCCGGTCGGTGTTCCAGCCGGCGGTCGTGCCCAGCGGCGGGGTGACCTCGTCGGCGTCGGCGTCCCGGAGCGCAAGTTCCAGGAGCTGTTCGAGCACGTCCTCGCTGACGTCAAGCAGCGCGACCGCGGGCACGGGCTCAGCTGATGGGCACATCGATCCACTCCGTTTCTCCGGGCAGCAGCGACGCGCTGCCGGCCGACATGGCGGCCACGCGGTCCGCGGCCCGGACCAGTTCTTCCGGATCATCCGGCAGCGCCAGCCTCAGGACAGTAGTCTGCGCCTCGTAACGGGTTTCGGCCATGACATACCCCGCGGCGCGCAGATCGTTCTCGAGCCGCCCGGCCACGGCGTGCTGTACGGGCACCGAGCAAATTCGCAGCCGGCGGCGCCGGACGAGGGGAGCGAGGTCCAGCGCTCCGGACACCGATTCGGAATAGGCCCGGACCAGGCCGCCGGCACCCAGGAGAATGCCGCCGAAATAGCGCACGACGACGACGGCGACGTCGCTGAGATCGGCGACGCCGGGTGCGGTCTCCCGCTTCAGCAGCGCCTCGAGCATGGGGATGCCCGCGGTGCCGGACGGCTCGCCGTCGTCGTTGGACCGCTGGATGTCCCGGTCGGGGCCGAGCACGAAGGCGAAGCAGTGATGCCGGGCGTCATGGAATTCCCGGCGCAAGCTGCCCAGGACGGCCCGGGCGGCGGCCTCGTCCGCCGTGCGGGCCAGCACGGTGATGAAACGGGACCGCTTGACCTCGATTTCGTGCCGAAACCCGGGCCCTGCGGCAGGGGTGGTGTAGACGGCCGTCCTGCTCTCGGGGGATTCCGCCGCATCTGCCACCGGTTCAGTTTAGTCTGGTGAGGTGTTGAAGATCGGGTTGACCGGCGGAATCGCCTCAGGGAAGTCCATGGTTGCCGCGCGCCTGCGCGACCTTGGAGCAGTGCTTGTCGACGCCGACGCGTTGGCCCGGGAGGTCGTGGAACCTGGTACGCCCGGGCTGGCCAGTGTGGTGGAGACCTTCGGTGCTGCCGTCCTGACCCCGGAAGGCCGGCTGGACCGGGCCCGGCTCGGTGCCCTGGTCTTCGGTGATCCGGAGCGCCTGGCCGTGCTGAACGGCATCGTCCACCCCTTGGTGCGGGAGCGCGCCGCGGCGATGGTCGCCGCCGCCCCGGCCGGCGCCGTCGTGGTCCAGGACATCCCGCTCCTGGTCGAAACCGGGCAAGGGAAGAACTTCCATCTGGTGGTCGTGGTGGATGCCCCCGACGACGTCCGGGTCCGCCGCATGGCCGAACACCGCAACATGACCGCCGACGAGGCGCGCGCCCGGATGGCAGCCCAGGCGGGCCGCGAGGACCGGCTGGCCGCCGCGGACGTCGTGCTGGACAACTCGGGCACCCCGGAGGACCTCCGGCACACGGTCGACGCGGTGTGGGAGGAGCGGCTGAGGCCGTTCGCACTGAACCTCAAGGAGCAAAGGATCGCCCCGCGGACGGCGGGGCCGGTCCTCGCCCCGGCCGATCCGGCCTGGGCAGCGCAGGCCGCCCGGCTGATCGCCCGGCTGCGGGCAGCGGTCCCGCAGGATGTCCTGGCCCTCGACCACCTCGGGTCCACGGCCGTCCCAGGCCTCGACGCCAAAGATGTGATCGACCTCCAACTCAGCGTCCGGGACCTCGACGCCGCGGACCGGATCGCGCCGCTGTTGGCCGACGCAGGATTCCCGCGCTGGCCCGGCATCATCGCCGACAACCCGAAGCCCTCGCACCCGGACCCTGCTGACTGGGGCAAGAGGCTGCACGGCAACGCCGACCCCGGCCGGCCGGTGAATCTCCACCTCCGCGCGGCCGGCTCGCCGGGCTGGCGGTACGCGCTGTGCTTCCGCGACTGGCTGCGCGCCGATCCCGAAGCCCGGGCGGACTATGTCGCCGAAAAGCAACGGGTCGCCGGGCTGCACGGCGTCGACAAGTCCACCGCCGGCTACGCGGCCGACAAGGAGGGCTGGTTCACCGAGTATGCCTGGCCCCGGATGGAAGCGTGGGTGCAGCGCACGGGATGGCAACCGCCGTCGTACGCGGACGACGCCGGAGCAGACGACGCCGGTGAAAGCACCGCCGGCGGCGCCACCGCAACGGCGCCTGCCGCCGACCCCGGTACTGCCCAAAGCTGAATCAGGGCATCCTGTCACAGCCCGGCGGTAGATTAGGTACATGAGTCTTGCCCAGGAAATCAACCGTGTCGTGGCGCCCTTCGAGGTCATCAGCGAGTTCCAGCCGGCGGGTGACCAGCCGGCTGCCATCGCCGAACTGACCGAGCGCATCAAGAACGGTGAAAAAGACGTCGTGCTGCTCGGCGCCACCGGTACCGGTAAGAGCGCGACCACAGCCTGGCTGATCGAGCAGGTCCAGCGCCCCACCCTGGTGATGGTGCAGAACAAGACCCTCGCCGCGCAACTGGCCAACGAATTCCGTGAACTGCTGCCGAACAACGCGGTGGAATACTTCGTGTCCTACTACGACTACTACCAGCCGGAGGCCTACGTCGCCCAGACGGACACCTTCATCGAGAAGGACTCCTCCGTCAACGAGGAAGTCGAACGGCTCCGCCACTCCGCGACCAACGCGCTGCTGACCCGCCGCGACGTGATCGTGGTTGCCACCGTCTCCTGCATCTACGGCCTCGGCACCCCGGAAGAATACATCGCCGGGATGGTGACCCTCCGCAAGGGGGCTGAGATGAACCGTGACGACCTGCTCCGGAAGTTCGTCTCCATGCAGTACACCCGCAACGACATGGACTTCCACCGCGGCACGTTCCGGGTCCGCGGGGACACCGTGGAAATCATCCCGATGTACGAGGAACTGGCGATCCGGATCGAATTTTTCGGTGACGAAATCGAAAATATCCAGACCCTGCACCCGCTGACCGGCGAGGTGCTCCGGGACGAGAACGAAATGTACGTCTTCCCCGCCTCGCACTACGTCGCCGGTCCGGAACGGATGGGCCGGGCGATCAAGCGGATCGAAGACGAACTGGCCGAGCGCCTCGCCGTGCTGGAAAGCCAGAACAAGCTGGTCGAGGCCCAACGGCTCCGGATGCGCACCACCTATGACCTGGAAATGATGCAGCAGATGGGGTTCTGCAACGGCATCGAGAACTATTCCTCGCACATCGACGGCCGGGCCCGCGGGACCGCGCCGCACTGCCTGATCGACTACTTCCCGGATGACTTCCTCCTGGTGATCGATGAGTCCCACGTCACCGTGCCGCAGATCGGCGCCATGTATGAGGGCGACATGTCCCGCAAACGGAACCTCGTGGACCACGGCTTCCGGCTGCCCTCGGCGATGGACAACCGCCCGCTCAAATGGGACGAGTTCCAGGACCGCGTGGGCCAGACGGTCTACCTCTCCGCGACGCCGGGCAAGTACGAGCTCGGCAAGTCCGACGGCTTCGTCCAGCAGATCATCCGCCCCACCGGCCTGATCGACCCCGAGGTCGTCGTCAAGCCCACGAAGGGGCAGATCGATGACCTGCTGGGCGAAATCCGGACCCGCACCGCGAAGAACGAACGGGTCCTGGTCACCACCCTGACCAAGCGGATGGCCGAGGACCTGACGGACTACCTGCTGGGCCATGGCGTGAAGGTGGAATACCTGCACTCCGACGTCGACACCCTCCGCCGCGTAGAACTCCTGCGCGAACTGCGGATGGGTGTCTTCGACGTCCTCGTCGGCATCAACCTGCTCCGTGAAGGCCTGGACCTCCCGGAGGTGTCGCTGGTCAGCATCCTGGACGCGGACAAGGAAGGCTTCCTGCGCTCCTCGACGTCCCTGATCCAGACCATCGGGCGTGCCGCCCGGAACGTCTCCGGCCAGGTGCACATGTACGCGGACCGGATCACCGACTCGATGGCCCATGCCATCGACGAGACCAACCGCCGCCGCGCCATCCAGGTGGCGTACAACACGGAGAACGGGATCGATCCCCAGCCGCTCCGGAAGAAGATCGCGGACATCACCGACCAGCTGGCCAAGGAAGACGCGGATACCCGCGAGCTGCTGGCCGCGGCCGGGAAGAACCGCGGGAAGGGCAAGGGCACCGCGCTCATCCGTGCGGACGGGCTCGCCGCCGCGCCAGCCGAGGACCTCGTCGGGCTGATCGAACAGCTGACCGAACAGATGCACGCCGCAGCGGGGGAGCTGCAGTTCGAACTGGCCGCCCGGCTGCGCGACGAGGTGGGGGAATTGAAGAAGGAACTGCGGCAAATGCAATCCGCGGGGCACGCCTAGGGTAAACTCGGTCAAACGTAGGGGAGTATCCCAAACGCTACGATCGTCAACACGCACGGCTACGATGCCGCGCCGGGCGTAGCGGGCAGCCAGGCAGCGTTATGCGGCGGCGGTCGGAGAGACTTACACCGCTGAGCTGTACCCTACGAAAGGTATTTCCCCCGTGCCCGAGCTTCCCCTGTGGTTCGAGATCRGCTCGTTTGTCGTCCTCGGCGTCATTCTGGCCATCGACCTGCTGATGGTCCTCAAACGCCCGCATGAGCCCTCCATGAAAGAAGCCGGACTGTGGGTCGCGTTTTACGTGGCCCTGGCCCTGGTCTTCGCCGGCGCCATGTTCGCCTTCACCGGCCCGGAATTCGGCGGCCAGTTCATCGCCGGCTGGGTGACCGAATACAGCCTGAGCATCGACAACCTGTTCGTCTTCATCATCATCATGGCGCGCTTCTCGGTACCGAGAAAGTATCAGCAGGAAGTGCTCATGGTGGGCATCATCATTGCCCTGATCCTCCGCGGCATCTTCATCATGCTCGGCGCGATCGTGATCGAGCAGTTCAGCTGGGTCTTCTACATCTTCGGCGCCTTCCTGCTCTGGACCGCCTGGAAGCAGGCCCAGGACGAGGGCGAGGACGAGGAAGACAAGGAAAACCCGCTGATCGCCCGGATCCGCCGGGTCCTGCCGATGTCCGAGAAGTTCGACGGCGGCAAGCTCCGCACCGTCGTCGACGGCAAGAAGGTGTTCACCCCGATGCTGATCGTCTTCGTGACCATCGGCATGACGGACCTGCTCTTCGCGGTCGACTCCATTCCGGCCATCTTCGGCCTCACCCAGAGCGCCTTCATCGTCTTCACCGCCAACATCTTTGCCCTCATGGGGCTGCGCCAGCTGTACTTCCTGCTCGGCGGCCTCATGAACCGGCTCATCTACCTCAAGCACGCCCTGTCCGTGATCCTCGCGTTCATCGGTGTGAAGCTCGTCCTGCACGCCATGCACGTCAACGAGCTGCCCTTTATCAACGGCGGCCAGCACATCGAATGGGCGCCCGAGATCCCCACCTACGTCTCGCTCGGTGTGATCATCGGCACCATCGTCGTCGCGGTGGTCGCCAGCCTGATGAGCTCCAAGGCGTCCAAGTCGAAGCTGGATGCCCGGCTGGAAGAGGACTCCCGCAAGAGTCTGAGCGACGTCGACTAGTACCAAACTGCCGGGGTGAGAGTGCAGGACACACCCCGCGGCGCATAGCAGTACGGCGCCCGACCCTCACGGGTCCGGCGCCGTACCTGTCTAAGCCGTACCTGCTAAGCCGGGCGCCATCGGCCCCGTGCCTGGCTGCGGCCGGGTCACCGTCGGGCGGAACGGGCCATCCCCAGCAGGCGCCCGAAGATCGCCTCGCCGTCGTCCGCGATGCCGTCGTGGTGGAAGTCTCCGGTTTCCCAGACCTGCAGGCCCCGGACCGCGGCCGCCGTCTCCAGGGAC
>NZ_JBFTZW010000125.1:0-6465 GCF_056406555.1 Arthrobacter sp. P1_B4 | reverse complement strand
GCTGGCGTCAGGTTGGGGTATACCCAAGGCTTTGGCCGCCTCTACTGGGTTAGAAAATAGGGCTATCCTCATGCGCGTCCCTCAATACCGGGAATGAAATTTCTGTTCCGAAGTGTCCCTCTACCAGGACGGGCCTAGCGGGGGAACTGTTGAAGATGAGTTGCTTTACCTCGGGACGTGCGCAGTGGCCGGCCGGCTCCGCCCCGTTTTTTGGAAACGCAATCGTGTCGAGGTCGATATCGGCAGTTACGAATTCCTCGGTGTGGGCATCGACTGGTTCGGAGAGTAATGCCGAATCGGGGCCATAGATGCTTGCGAGGCCTCCTCCGCCGTTGTAAATCGGGGTGAAAGCAGCGGTGCTTAGTCAGCAACAACTCGTGCGTCAATGAGGAAGGGACCGGTTCGTTCCAGGGCTTCCCTGTACACTATCTCGAATTCTTCCCGGGTCTCAGTTCTCTGTGCCGGCACGCCGTAACCTTCGGCGACGGCAACGAAGTCGATCCTCCCAAGCTCCAGACCCGGAACATTGGGGACGCCCATGCGCTTGGCGAACGCGGCCAAGGCACCGTAGCTGGAGTTGTTGACGATGACGAACACGGTACGGGTCTGACGTTGCGCGGCGGTATATAGGGCTGTAATACCGTAGTTGGCCGAGCCGTCACCTACCGTAGCGACGATGGTTTTCCCCGGGTCGCCCAGCGCCATGCCCACCGCTGCCGGGAGGCCGAACCCTAGACCTCCTGATGCGGGGAAGTGGTACATGCCTGGACGATCAATGGCGATGCGTTCCAGGTATTCCAGGTCCAGGGTGGTCGTTTCATTGACGTACGCCACATTGGGGCCGGCATTGGTGTTCAGCACCTCAAGGACCTCGGTGCCCGTCATTCCATCCGCCGAGTTTCTGGCGGCGGGGAGGACGCGTGTACCGCGGGCCCCCCGCCGCTGCCCGCGGTCCCTCACACCCTCAGAGAGGGTCTTTGCCGCGCCGGCAATATCGGCAACAATCGCCCGCCCATACGGCGCCCGGGTTGCTTCGCGAGGATCCTGGGTCAGGTGTACCACCTGTGTTCCGGCAACAAGATAGTTTCCCGGCTCCCAGCGGTGGTACCGAAAGACTGCGGCACCCAGTACGAGAACCACATCATGTTCTGCCAGGCGTTCCCGCACTGAAGAAATACCGGGAACGAGGACACCGGCGAAATTCGGGTGCGTGGTGGGGAAAGGACAACGGGACGGCGATGGAGCGACATAGACAGAAGCGTCGGCCTTTTCTGCGAGGCAGACAACGGCTTCGAAGACGCCTGCGTCGAGTACGGCAGCTGCGTCCACCTGCGGCCCGACCACAAGGGCCAGGCTCCTTGCGCCATCCACTACGGCGATAAGTTCCTGCCTGAGTTCCGGCGTCAGACTCCCGGTTGAAGACACGGAACGCGCATTGAGTAAAAAGTCATCCTCAAGGGCCGTTTCTGCCCAGTCATCGAGCGGAACCGAGACGTAAACAGGCCCACAGGGTTGCGTAGACGTTTCGAAAATGGCTTGGGCTAAGGTCCGGGGTACGTCTGCCGGTGAGAGGGGTTCGTGCGAGTACTTCACCAGTGGCGCCGGCAGTGCGGCGGCATCTGCGCTGGCGAGCATCGTCTCCTGGCCCACGGTTCGCCGCACTTGCTGTCCGGCGAGAATGACCATTGGTGTGTGTCCGTACCGGGCGTTAGTCAGGGCGCCCATGGCATTGCCGGACCCTGAGGCGGCATGAAGACTTACGAGTGCAGGTCGCCCGGTAGCCCGGGCATAGCCCTCGGCCATGCCCACAACGACCTGTTCGTGCAGGCCGAGGATAAAATCGAAGTCGTCGGTGAGGCCCGCAAGGAACGGGAGCTCATTGGATCCGGGGTTCCCGAAAATGGTGGTCATGCCTTGGGCCCGGAAAACGTCCAAGCTGGATTCCAGAACAGTCTTTTTGGCGGTCACGGGCGTCCTCTTTCAAGTTGATGCTGCGGAGATCAGGGAATGAGCAGAGCGGCCGGTCGGGAGCTCGGCGTCTTCAGGAGCCGAGCTCGTCAAGACACGTCGCTGACCCTGTGTCCCGTCCTCAGGTCCCTGAAGTCAGAGGACGCTTACATGTGGAGCGCGGGTTTGTTGTGAACTATCTGCCTTACGCGGTGTTCGATCTGTTCTCTGAAACCCGCCAAATGAGCACAGAGTCCGTGTGTGTAAAGAGTCGGCGTCCCGCTCCACCTTCAAGGTGAAGCCAGAGGATTGAACCGTCTTCGGTCACATCATCAACTCGGCCGGATAGTTCAGCCGCGTTGTTCTCAACGAGGAAAACATGTTCTCCTGGGGCCAGCATTGTCCAGTCCCGAACGTAAGCAGCATTGCTGGGGGGCAAAAACGTTCCACCATGCCTCTCTGTTTTGCTGCCTGCACGCAGCAGTGACCGGGCTCGCGCCATGTTTCCTCCATGTGGTGTCTTTAAACTTGTCGGTGACTAAGGTGCCTGCGTCTCAGGAGGTCAGGATCTATCTCGTGTAGGGGTCGGTGATGCCGATGTATTGGGTGGTGGTGTATTCGGCGATGCCTTCGGAGCCGCCTTCGCGGCCGAGGCCTGATTGTTTGACGCCGCCGAAGGGTGCTGCGGCGTTGGAGATGACGCCGGCGTTGAAGCCGACCATGCCGAATTCGATCTGCTCTGCCACACGGAGGAGGCGGTTGAAGTCGCGGCTGTAGAGGTAGGAGGCCAGGCCGTATTCGGTGGCGTTGGCGAGCCGGATGGCGTCCTCTTCGGTGGTGAACGTGGTGACGGGGGCGACGGGGCCGAAGATTTCCTGGCTTAGGATCTCCGCGTCGTTGGGCACGTTGGCCAGGACCGTGGGCTGGTAGAAGTAGCCGGGTCCATCGACGGGGGTGCCGCCGGTGATGGCTACCGCTCCTGCGTCGATGGCGGCACTCACCAGGGCGTGGACGTCATCGCGGGCGCCGGCGTCGATCAGGGGTCCGACCTGGCTGCCGGATCCGGTTCCGCGGCCAACGGCCAGGGCGCCCATGGCGGCGGCGAACTTGCGGGTGAACTCCTGTGCAATGGATTCCTGGACCAGGAAGCGGTTGGCTGCGGTGCAGGCCTCGCCCATGTTGCGCATTTTGGCGGCCATGGCCCCTTCGACGGCGGCATCGAGGTCGGCGTCCTCGAAGACGATGAACGGTGCGTTGCCGCCGAGCTCCATCGAGGTGCGCAGCACGTTCTGTGCGGCGGCGGCGATCAGCCGCTTGCCCACCGGGGTGGAACCGGTGAAGGAAATTTTACGGAGCCGCGGGTCGGCGAGCAGCGGCCCGGAAATCCCGGAGGCGGAGGAAGAGGCGACGACATTGAGGACCCCGGCGGGGAGGCCGGCGTCGAGCATGGTCTGCGCGAAGAGCTGGGCGGTGAGGGGGGTGAGCTTGGCCGGTTTGAGGACCATGGTGCAGCCCGCGGCGATCGCGGGTGCGACCTTGCGGGTGGCCATCGCCAGGGGGAAGTTCCACGGGGTGATGAGCAGGCAGGGCCCGACGGGTTTGTGCTGGACCAGGATCTTGTTCTTGCCCTCGGGGGTGGTGAGGTAGCGGCCGTAGTCGCGGACGGTCTCTTCAGCGAACCAGCGCAGGAACTCCGCCCCGTAGGCGACTTCGCCGCGGGCTTCGCCCAGCGGCTTGCCCATCTCCAGGGTCATCAGCAGGGCGAAGTCCTCGGCCCGCTCGGTGACCAGGTCAAAGGCCCGGCGCAGGATCTCGGCCCGCACCCTCGGTGCCGTGCGGGCCCAGGACGCCTGGACGGCGTCGGCCGCGTCCAGGGCGGCCAGGGCGTCCTCGCTCGTCGCGGAGGCGAGGGTGGCCAGCACCTCCCCGGTGGCAGGATCGTGCACGTCGAACGTGCCCCCGTCGGACGCCTCCCGCCACTGTCCGTTGATCAGCAGGCCCGTGGGCACGGAGGCGAGGAGGGAAGTTTCGCGGTCGATCGTCAAAGTCGTGGTTTCAGCCATGTCGGCTCCTTAGGATGCGTAGCTCAGTGTCTTAGAGTTCAACCCGCTGGATTCGCGGTGGGTCTGCGACGGGGATGGCGGGAAGTGGGAGATGGACCATTCGTGAACCTTTTGGACGTCTTGGTTCAGCTGTTCCGTGAGTGCCTGGACATTGTCGAAGGCGCGTTGCGGCCGGATTTTGATGGCGAGTTCAACACGGATTCTTCGGCCGTAGAGGTTCTCGGTGAAATCGAGGAGATGGGCTTCCATCAGGCGCTGCCCGGCTTCGCCATAAAACGTCCGGCGGCGGCCGATTGATACTGCCGCAGGGAACCATCTGTCCGATTCGATTTGCACGATCGCTGTCCAGACGCCGTCCTGGACGTCTTCGTTGTCGAGCGGGATGTTGGCGGTGGGGAAACCAAGGAGTCTGCCCCGCTGGTCGCCGTGTTCCACGATGCCTTCGATGACTGTCACTGGTGAGTCCTCTTTCAGATATGCGGTGCTGCCTGGATGACGGCGTCCAGCCAGGGGACGCGGTTGGAGAACCGGCTGATTTTGGACGGGACGCTCCAGCGGTAGGCGTCATGTTCGTCGTTGATCGTTAGTCTGCGGCGCGTGGTTGTGGCAGTGAAGGTGTGCACCAGCCAGGGGTTTCCCTTGTGGTCGGGAATCAGGAGCTGTTCTCCGCGTTGAAAATCGGCGAGGTCCTCTCGCATGAGTCCTGCTTCTTCCTCGAGTTCGGTCAGGGCTTGCTGTTCGGGGGTGACGTTCGGCTCGAGGTACCCGGTGATGCAGTGCCAGAGACCGCGTTCGTGTCCGACGGACTGGCTGCGCTTGAAGAGGGCGATCCGGCCGCGCCACTGAACGACGGTGGCGATGACCTCGCGTGGAAGGTCTGCCGTGGCGTTGCGGTCTTCAGGGACCGTCGTTTGCGGTGTCAGGGTGATCATGTGGTGCTCCGGTGTGGCGGGTTTTCACAGGCGGGAGTGGGCGTTCCGCACTGTACGGGTAAGGAACTGGTCACTGGTCATCACTTCGCACATCGGTGAGAGGAGTTCCAGGAGCGCCAGCGTCTGCTGCTGGGCTTGATCGGTGACGGCGGCACAGGCATCGGAGATGACGGTGACGAACCGTCCGGCGTCAACGGCGCCAAGGGCGGTGGACAGGACACAGCAGTCGGTGGCTACCCCGGTCAGGASCATTTCGGTCCCTTCCGGGATGAGGGCTGCCAGCTGGGGTCCCCACTTGGAGAACGTCGGCGCATCGACCACCGTTGCCGTGCCTGGGACATTCATGGTGATGTCCCAAGCGTTGGAATCGGTGGGGAACCGCATCTCGTTCCATCGCTGGTAGTAAGCGGCCCAGGCACCGTGTTCGGTCTCGTCGCGGACGAAACGGGTGAACACGGCGCCCGATCCGAGTTCTTGCTGGAGCTGTTCGATAACGGGGACGATCTCGTCGTAGCGGGGAACCTGCCATTGTCCCTTGTCCTGGAAAACTCGCTGCATGTCGATGACGACGAGCCTGGGCGCGCCGGGGCCAGGGGCGGGTGTCACAGGGTCCGTCCGGCGGGGGTGCGGTCCAGCATCTCGTGGCCGGAAAGGCGCTGGCGCCGGTGGGTGGCGAAGTAGACGGCGGCCGCGACGGCTGCTCCGACGTAGTAGGAGAGGTCGCCGATCTGGGGAATCGCGGCGGCGATGGGGCCGGTGTAAATGGAGGACATCCAGAAGGGGGAGGATAGTGCGACGCCGGCGGCCCAGGCCACGAAGCCCCATTCGAATTTGCGGGACTTGTCGAAGAGTTCGCGCAGGCCGCGTTCGGTGCGGCGGCCTCCGAACAGGTAGTCGCACACCAGGACGGCGACGTAGGGGGCGATGCAATAGGCGGTGAGGTTCAGGAAGGCAGTGAATCCTTCGTTGAAGCCTTCCTGTCCCCACAGCGCGACCAGGTAGGAAGCGACGCAGATGAACACGACGCCGATGTGGCGTTTGACGGGGACACCCATGGTCTGGATGGAAATGGCGCCGCCGTACACGTTCAGGAAGTTTTGGGTGAAGGAGGACAGGGCGACGACGCCGAGGCCGACGGCGGCCCAGGGGCCCATTGTTTCTTTGAGCGCTCCGATGCTGTCAGTTGCGGTGGTCGTGGAGCCGAGCAGTGTGCCGAGAATGCCCATCCAGACCAGGGTGATGAAGTTTCCGAGCATGGTGGCCCAGCCGGCGCCGCGGCGGTTGCCGGGGGTGTTGGGCAGGTATCGGGAGTAGTCGGAGGCGAAGGGCATCCAGGCGACGATGAAGGAGAAGAACCAGCCGAAGAAGATGATCCATCCGCCTACGCCGTCGAAGCCTTTGGCGGATTCGTTGAAGGTGTTCTCGATGCGTCCGTTGGCGGCGGCTATCACGGTGATGAAGATGAAGCCGATTACCAGCACGAAGGACAGGATGCGCTGCAGGAAGTGGATGAGGTTGTATCC
>NZ_JBFTZW010000124.1:0-6485 GCF_056406555.1 Arthrobacter sp. P1_B4 | reverse complement strand
GTGTTGGGCCCTTCGTTGTCAACGTCGATAACGGCGCTATCTTGCGAGTACCTAAGAACCAAGTCTGCCCGGTCTCGGCCGTCTTCGCGCTCCGTCGTCCGCTGCACGTTCCATAGCGTAACGAACAGGGAGGCCGCCGCAATAAGAACGGCGCCAACGGACAGTACGTCAGTCAACAGCATGGTTCGAGCATAACTACATGGTTACCTCTTGGCCGTCGTAACCTTGCCATGCCTGAATATTTGCGAGGCGACGTTGATGCTAGTAACACGCGCTACGGCCGCAAAATCAAGGGCTTCATCTGCGCCCCATCCTTGATCAGCCCGAGCAGGTCGTCCTGACGGGCCTGACCCAACGTCAGCCGGTACTTCGCCAGCCCCAAAAGCATCTGCTTGGTCCTGGGCACATCGCGGCTCAATGGATGGTCCAGGAGTCGACGCTGAATCTTGTGTTTTCCAGGGTGGATCCAGTGCGGTGAGAACTCGGTGCTGGAGTCTTCCGGGTGCGCTGCAACATCGGCAGAAGCTACGGAAAACAGCGTTTCCCACGGGTCCGTGACTCCGGGCTTTAGCACTTCAGCACCATGCGCTTCCGCGACATTCTTGCGAACCGCATGTCCCAGATACCTGTGTACCCGTCCTTCGCGCTGTTCAAAATCAACGGGATTTCCAGGCACGTTCCAGTGGATGACCGAGTGCGCCCACCAATGGAAGTCTATGCCTTCCTGTCCGACGGACGTCGAGGCCAGCACGAAGGGCCAGAAGGGACTGTTGAACGCCCGGCGGACATCGGGCATACGGTTGCTGTCGCCGTCGTCCGTTTTGGCGTTGCTGTACCGGACGGCGAAGCGGACGCCCATTCGGAGATCGTCGTGCGAGCCGTCGGGGTATTTGGCGAGCATCTGGGCCGGCTTGAGGGACAAGGAACGCCGGATGTCATCGGCTAGCGCCCACAGCTGTTCGGTGGTGATCTCCCCGGGGGCCTGCTGGCTGCGGAGCTGGAAGACGTATTCGTCCAGCACGGCCTGGAGGTTTCCGGCTTCGCAGTAGCGCAAGACCTTCTGCCAGTAGTCGCCTTCGGGATAGAGCTTGTCCAGCAGCTCGGTGGCGTCGAGGCGGTTAAAGAGCGTGCGCAGGCCGCTTGCGGCAAACACGGCGGCCTTCCACAGCTCTGTGCCGTCGAAGTCGTCCGGCACCACKCGCCTCAGGGCACGGTAGAGGCAGTTGGCGGGGGAGTTGACGGCCAGGTCTTCAAGCCTGTCCTCCCAGCCCGACGGCTCACCGGCCACGGCGCCCAGCATCCGTTCAACGTGTGCCAGATAGAGCCCGGCCTCGGAGCCACCTTCCTGCTCGGTCTCCCCGCCGTCCGCGGCTTTGCCCTGCTGCTGGGTGTACTCGTCCAGCTGCCGCAGCTCCCGGGTGGCCAGCTTGGCAGCGTTCTTCCACTCGGCGGGCAGGGCGCCAGGAACCGAGAAGTAGGACGCCCAGGCGCCGAGCCGGCTGGCGGAGTCGACGACGGCGCCGTCCACCATCGCGGCGCCGGCGGATGCCGCGGCATCCCGAACAACGTCGCCGGGCACTAAGGAACCACTCAATGAGGCACTCTCCAGTGGATCACCTGCAAGTGCCAGAGCAGCATGGGGGATGAACAGCGCCAGCGTGGACATGGCCTGGGGTTCACCGTCGCGGACGCGGAACCGCAGGCGGCCACGGAAGCGCTTGCGTGCTTCGGCCGTGTTTTCCCCGTGCAGAGGCGACCCTTCAAGGATCTGCCGCTCGGCCTCGTAGGAGAGCATCGTGGTGATCGCCGTCGGGGCAGCGTTCCATGCCGAGAAGACCAGCTGCTTGGTGACGTCAGCACCAACCTCAGCGAAAGCCCCGGAAGGCTCTAAGTAGGGGAGCGACGGCGGCACCCACAGCAGCTTCCACCAGCCCTGGCCGACGGTGTGCTCGCGCACGGCCCGGAACTTGGCGTTGTCGGTCTCCACGGCGCCATAGCGGCGATAGGCATCGGGGTCGATGGTCGCGAGGGCCGGCAGCACCGGGTCAACGGCTTCGCGGTCGCAGTGGATTCTGCCGTCCAGCATTCTGCCGACTTTGTAGTCGGTGAGGAAGTGCGCGAACATCGGCACGGATTTCCAATACTCCATCGCAGTGCCGGTGCCCGCGGCCCGGAACAAAGCGGAGAGGGACCTGTAGCTGGTGAGGTCCCCGGCCCGGACATCCGTTGGTGCCATCTCGATCACGGACAGCATGTCGTCTTTGCCGAGCTGGGGCCGCTCCGTGCGGCTCATGAAGAGCTTCAGGCGGTCCTCGATGCGATGCGTCAGCACATCGTCAGGGACCTGCTTGAGCAGCTGGGTCCGCCGGTCATCCAGATCAGCCTCGAGGCCCTCCATGTACCCCGGCCGTTCACTGCTTAGGAACCGAAGGAGCTGCCGGAAGTCTGCGGCGTGGTCGTCGCCGTCGGCTTCGTTCGCTCCGGTGTGCGCCTTATACGGCGTGGCGGAGAGCAGGATGAGTTTGGCGCCGTCGTAGTTCAGGAACTGGCGCGCGAGCTCCGCAGCAGGATCCTCGTCGTCGGGCGCGGTGCCGGGAGAGTAAAGCAGATCGCGGAAGCGCTGGAACTCGTCCAGAACGATCAAATCAGGCTCTAGACAGTCCAATCCGGCCTGGGCGAGGTCTCCACGGAGCCCTCCGATGATGGCGCTCATGCGGAGCCGGACATTGTCAGTTCCGGCGGTCAAGGTTTCAATCATCGCCGTTTCAAAAGCGGCGAGATTTCCGCTCTTCGTGGCGAGCTGTCTGAATTTGTCACACACCGAGGTGACGAACCCTTCGGGATGCAGTTCGGTGAGGCGTTTGATTTCCCAACTGAATCCGGGAACGCCAGCGCCCGCCCTCAACAGCTCGACCGCGTCATCCCGGCGTTCGGCAGTGATCACTCCGAGCTGTTCGAGGATCCGAAACAGCACCGCCCGTTCCTTGGCCTGGCCGGTTGCCCCGCCGACGTTGAACGACGTGCCCGGCGTCAGCGAGATGAAGTTAACCCGCTTCCGTGTTCCCGGCGCCGCCGGAGAATTGAGCTTGGTCAGCTCGGCAGGCAGCAGCGTCAGCCGGCCCGACTCAATGATGTCCTTCTGCCCGGTGACGTTCAGCCGGCCGATGTTCTGCTTGGCCAGGTCAGCATTGGAGCAGACGTAGACGACGTCGATGCGGTCCACCCCGGAATCCGGCCGGTCAAGCCGCTCGATCGCCTTCGCGACAACGCCGCGGGCCACCATGCTCTTGCCCAGTCCCGTCTCGTCCGCGACGAGGAAACGGTCCGCCGGCTGGGCATCCAGATAGAGGCGCTTGAAGACGTGTTCCACAGTCCGGCGCTGAAAGCCCCTCAGGCCGTCCAGCGCGGGCGATGCATCAAACCCCATGACGTTCCCCCATGTCTAGTGCCTCGGTGGCTGCCGTCCAGAGCGCGTGCAGCTGCTGAATCTCCGGGTCATCGCCACGAAGGGCGAGCAGCCGGTCCATGACTACCTTCAGATCCGGGAAGACCGAGCCGGCGTCCGGACCCGCCATTGCGCCCACCATCGCCTCGAAGAGTCCAGCGGTGGAACCATCGCCGAACCCTGAACCGGCAAACCATCCGGTGCCAGTCCCGGACCCTGGAAGGGCATCCTCCGGTGTAAGGAACAACAACAGGAACTGCCGGAGCTTCTGCGGATCGTCCAGTTGGCGGGCGATGATCTCATCCAGCCTTCCCGCCGGATCGGTGCGCAAGCTGCCTTGGATTACCGTGCTCTTGGACAGCCCGGCGACCGGGTCCTCCAGCGTGAGCACCAGATACGGGGTCACGTCCGCGAGCGGTATGGCGTGGAAAGCGTGTTCGTGCTGACCGCCAGAGGGCCCGACGCCGGCGCTTGGCTGGGGGAGTGAAAGGAGCCGGAGCTTCGCGTGTAACTCGGCATTGGGCGACCAGTCATGCGTGACGGTCACCGTGAACGTGTTTTTCGCGTCGCCGTCGGGGACGGCATCGAGGAGGAACTTCTGCGCTGCAGCGTCCCGCAGCGCATTCTCCAGTCGGAAGGCGGCCACGTCCTCCTCCGAGCGGGCTTCGCCGCCAGCGCCCAAGTAGTCGGCGAAGGGCACGTCCTTGAGGCTTTCCCGGATGCGCTGCACACCAAGGCGCTTCTTGGCTCCCCGCATTTCCAGCAGGAACTCCACGTTCCTGGTGAAACCCGCTTCGGTGGCGTTGGCCGATCCAAGGAGCGCGTAGGTGAAGTGGTCGTAGTCGCAGAAGTAAGCCTTCGCGTGCAGGCCGGTCAGATCGTCGGCGACACGCTGGATCCCGGACTCGTCCACATCGCTCCGTCCTGACTCCGACGATTCGGGGATGCCGAGCTCGTCAAAGGCTTTGAACGACGTGCGGGTGTCGGTAACCGTCTGTTCCTGGAGAAGGTCCACCTGATCGCCGCGCGAATAGACGAAGAGGTTYTCCGTCCATTTGTCCCGCAGCCGGCCGATCAGCTTGTCATCGAGGAAGGGTGAGACGACCAGCTTGTCCCGGCCGAGATGGGCCCCGTTCCCGGTCTTGTTGTTGAGCGCAATGAAGTTCTCCGGATCGCGGAGGTGCGCCACAATCGAGCCCTGTTCGAAGTGTTTTCCCATACCCATCGGCCGGAAGGCCAGGCGGTGGATGTCCTCGGGCAGGTCCCAGCGGACGTCCGCCAGGCGCGAGGCGAGCCCGCGCACCCTAGCCAGCCTCCCGGCGTCGGGCGTCACAGTGCAGAGGCCGGGGAGCCCGGCGATGAAGTGCGCGAGGGGTCCGCTGTCCGGGCCGGCATCCTCGGCGTCCTGCACGGGTTCGCCGTCGAGCCGGACGAGCAGGTCCCAGCTGGCGTCGGTAGTGAGGTTGCGGCTGCTGCACAGGAAGCGGTAGCGGCGTTCGGTGTCGTTTTCGAATTCAAGCAGCCAGATCTTCGGGTGGAATAGCCCGTGCCGGACGCTGACCTGATGAACCATCGGCTCCAGCAGCGAGAGCAGGTCCGAGGCGTCCGAGGGTGCCTTGATGTGGCCGGCCTGGCAGAAGATGTCTACACGGTCGGAGACTTTGCGCAGGGCGCTGAGCACCGCCACCGGATTGGTGAATTCTTCCCCGGAGCCCGCGACGAAGCTCAGCGGTACCGACAGGGCGCTGGTCATGTCCAGGGTGAAGGTGGTGCCCACGGCGTGGGAGAGCCGGAATCCTGCCGGCGGGCGCAGCTGCTGTGTGAGTGCCTGCCTGTTTGCTGCCTCAAGCATTCGACTGCCCTTCCAGCGCGAGCCCGGCGTGGATATCCAGGACGTTTCGCCGCACTTGTGCCCAGCGGAAGGACAGAGACGCGACCTGCGCCGGCGGCTGCCAGGCGCGGAGCCGGCGTTCGTTGCGGAACCGCGAGTTGGACTTTTTCATGAGCTTCTCTCGGATTTCGACGGTGGCCCGGAATTCTGCGTTGTCGATCAGTTTGCTGGGGCTCAGGGCTGCGTCGGCCATCTGCCGGGCGAAATCGGCGGTGTTGCCGTTGATACCGGGGTTCAGCGCCTTGGCACGGTCGAGGTAACCGTTCACGTCCCATCCTGCGAGGAGCTCGCGCTTGCTGTCCCGCTGCTCTTCCCATCCTTCGAGGAGTTCCTGCGTGGGCTCCGGAGTATCCTCACCGGCGTTGAAAACGGACGCCGAGAGTTCCGCGAGCAGGTGCTGGTAGAGGATGGTGGCGCCGTTGTGGATGAAGGAGAACGCCTCTGCGTCCTTGAGCCCCTGCGCGGGTTCGCCTTCCGCGCTTCGGCACGCCGGGTCCAGCCAGGGGGCCCAGAGTCCCGGGGTGGGGCTGGCGTCGGACCCGACGACGTGGGCCAGCATGGTGCCGGCGCAGGTGGTCAGGATGCGTTCCTGCAGCCAGCGGGCCTCGTCGTGGGAGAGTGTCAAACCCCGGTCTTCCGACTGAGGGAAGCCGATGGGTGGCTTCGGGAGAGTCTGGTTCCAGACGGAGTAGATGCTGTCGCCGTCTTCAGCGGAAGGGGCGTCGGCGCACATGAGCTGGGCGACGGCGGAGCGGTCGGTGTCCGCGTTGACGATCCCGTAACGGCGGAGCGCCGACCAGTACGCGGCCGACGGAAGCTGACGCACATTCCTGCCTGCATCGCGCCCGATGTAGCTTTCCTCGCCGAGCTTCTTGAACGTGCCGATCAGCTGCCGCTCGGATTCCTCGGCCCGCTTCCGCAAGTCATCGGCGTTCTTAGTGCCTTTGTAGGCGCTGAGGTAGGCCCACGGGACGAGCAGCATGTAGCGCGCGCCCAGGTGCAGCACGGAAGTGCCCGGGAACAGACTGTTGCTGATCGCGTCGCGGAGCTGGCCCATGCCGAGGTCATCCGTTGTTTCGGGCGTGCCGAAGAGCTTAACGAGCTCGCGCATCTTCGAGTTTTCCTCGGTGGACGCGTCGAGCCAGGAGA
>NZ_JBFTZW010000123.1:0-6581 GCF_056406555.1 Arthrobacter sp. P1_B4 | reverse complement strand
TCGTGGTGGGGTTTGACCGGGCGACTGAGGAGACGTGGACGCTGGGGATCCGGAACAACGACCCGTCTGCGGAGCGGCACTTCACCTGGGTGGTGGCCGACAGCGAGGCCGAGACGGTCCAGCCTTGGGTGGACCCCGGATCGTTTATCCCGGCGTTCGCGGACCCGTCCTTCACTCCGGCGGGCGGCGCGTCCGGGACGTCGGTGACGCTGTCCGGAAGGAATTTCCACATTGGCATGCCCAGGGTAACGTTCGGTACCGTTCCGGCGGCACTGCTGGCCCCTCCGGCACCGGGTGCTCTGACCGTGTCGGCGCCCGATGGTTTAGTCAATCCCGGGCAGCCGGGCGCAGACTTGCCCGTCAGCGTCGAAACCGCCGCCGGCACCGCCGTAGCCTCCGGTGTTTTTCATGCTGTGCCGCCGGCACCTGCCTTCGCCGCTCCGCCTTTTGCACCCGAACCAGCTCTTCTCGGGAGGAAGCTTCTGCTGCACGGTCGGAATTTCCACTTTGCTCCTGTGACGGTTGAGTTCCGTGCATTGGAGTTTTTTGATGATGATTCTCGCCTTCCTGTTCCTGGGGAAGTCCTCGGGCGACCCAGCGCCACCGAAATGACCGTGCGGATACCGACGGGTGTCTTCGTACTCGGCCCCATCGGTAAAATATCGGTTACGGTGACGACCGCAGGAGGTTCCGTCACGTGCGCCCAGGCGCTTCGGATTCTGGTGGCTCCGCCTACGCCGGACCTTGAGGATTTCAGCCCCTCAGCTGTCGAGGTCGGCGCAGAGGTTACGCTGAACGGCCAGGATTTCGACGGTTCTCCAGTGACTGTCACATTCAGTGTGGAGGGCCAGGCCCCGGTCCCGGCCGTCCTCCTTGAGCCGCCGACAGCGACCCGCATCAGGGTGACAGCGCCAAGCCTTGGCCCTGAAGCGCAAAAACGGGCCCGGATCATCGTCCGGAACCAGTTCGGAAGCAGCGCCAGCRCAGAACTCATCACCATCAACCACGCTGTGGGTTAGGAGGAGGAGCTGACATGGTTTTTGCACTGTTTCCGGATCCGCCGGTGGCGCCACTGGCTGCGCCCGTCGCAGGGCGGGTGGATGCCGGCTTTGCCCAGCTGGCGGGGGAAGCGTTACCGGAGTTTGCCGGGATCTACGCGCGGATGATGTTCCTGCGGGTAGCGATGGTCGGCGGCACGGTGGCGCCGTCGTTGTTCGTGCGGGCAGGGCAGGGTCCGGCCGTGGCGGTAACGGCGACGACGCAGCCGGTGTTCCGGGCCACACGCCCCGAGGGCGGGGGAACCGGTTTCGTGGGGGATGCGTTCCAGGTCCTGCAAGCTGGCGTTCCGGGGGCCGGGACCGTCACGGGCGTCGTGGTGGGGTTCGACCGGGCGACCGAGGAGACGTGGACGCTGGGGATCCGGAACAACGACCCCGGCCGCGAGGGCTACTTTACGTGGGTAGTGGCCGAAAGTGAGGGCGAGGCGGTGCAGCCGTGGGCGGACCCGGCGTCGTTCGTCCCGGCGTTCGCCGATCCGCCGGCGGCGCAGTTCACCCCGGACGACGGGGCGCAGGGCACCCCCGTGATTCTCTCTGGGCGGAATTTCAATGTCGGCATCCCGCGGGTGTTCTTCAGTGCGGCGGAGGCGGCGCTCCTCGCGCCCCCCGCCTCCGGGACCCTGACGGTTGCCGTGCCCGAGGGGCTTCTCGTCTCCGGGGAGCCGGGGGCGGACGTCCCCGTCAGCGTCCAGACCGCCGTCGGCACCGCCGCCGCGGCGACCCCATTCCGGGTGCTGGCCGAGCCTCCGGCGTTCGCCGATCCGGCCTTCGACCCGGTGAGCGGGTGGCCCGGCAGGCCCGTCGCGCTGTGCGGGCGGAACTTCAATGCGGGTAGGACCCAAGTGTTCTTCGGCCACCAGACAGCGATAGTGGTCGGGCACCCTACCGCGACATCCTTGACTGCCCTCGTGCCCGAGGGGCTTGTCCATCCCGGGGAACCGGTTGCGGATGTACGGGTCAAGGTAGAGACACGCGCGGGTACCGCCGTCGCCGGGACCGCCTTCCGCATCCTCCTCTCCGAACCTCCCCAATWCGGTGATCCGCCCTTCAATCAAGTGAGCGGGTGGCCTGGCACGGCGGTTACGCTGTTCGGGCGGAATCTCGACACCGGTACCCCGCAGGTGTTCTTCGGCCGCCAGGAGGCGACCGTGCGCGAGCCCCTTGCGGCTCATAAATTGATGGCTGTCGTACCCCAAGGACTCGTGGCCCCAGGGGAAGAGGGGGCGGACGTGCCAGTCTCCGTCCACACGGTCGCAGGCACTGCTACTGCCAGCGCCACCTTCCACATTGAACCGCCTAAGCCGGAATTTGCTAAGCCGTTCTTGTCAACACAAGAAGCCCAATTGGGCGAGTCGATAACACTGCACGGCTCCAACTTTCATTTTGCCCCCGTGAAGGTGTTTTTCCGGCAGTCATCCGGTGCATTGGTGGTCAAGCAGGGGGCCATTGTGGGCAGGCCAAGCCCTACGGTGATAGACGTACGGGTCCCGTCCTTGCCAGCCCGGGATTTCTTGGTGGTCACGGTAGAGACCGCAGGAGGCTCCGCCATTTGTCCCCTGCGCCTTCGGGTAACCCCCGGCCACCATCTTTAGCCACGCCGGGAGGTTGACATGGTTTTTGCACTTTTCCGGATCCGCCGGTGGCGCCGCTGGGTGTGCGGCTCCAGGGATCCCGTATGGGCTCCATGGAACTGGATCAGGTGCGCGAACTGGAGGAAAATATGTCCCAAGTCCTTCGAAAGCAGGAGCCTTCCCGCCGGTGATAACAACGATGGTGCGAGATGAACGCCCATAGCCGTGGCCACCTAACCGTCTTCGTCTGGGCGGTGGTTCTGTCGTGGCTTCTGTCTGCGTGTATGACGGCAGGCGGCGACCGCGGCGACTCGTTTTCCAGCAGTCCCGTCGCTACTGTAGGCAATGGGCAGAACACCCCGCCGTCGAATCGGCCCACTGACGACACGGACAAGAGCCAAGCCAGTGGAGCGTCCGAAGGGCCCGGCGGCTCTGGCCCTGGCGGCGTGCGAAGTCAGCCGCAAGGCCCGGGTCCTGGTCAACAACCGCTGCCCGTGCCAGGCCAGCCCACTACTCGGACGAAAGCCCCCGAGGCCCCCGGCCAGCTGCCCGCTCCGCCGCCGGGACCGCCTGCCCCCAACCAGCCATCCGCACCGGAGACCGTAGTACTCGAATGGTTGCCGATAGGCCCGGTTGGGCGGGGAGACCCGGTCTGGTACGTGGACCTGAAGGACCTGGACTGCCAGTCGCTCGACGGGTATTCCGAACCTTTTGACACCATGCAAGCAGCGGCAAAGACACTCTGTCTAGGTTTGAAAGGCGACCAGGTTGCCTGGCAGAAAGTGGTCTCTGCCCTGGACACGATGCCGCCGCCACCTTCGGACGACTGCTGGTCCGTAACCGCCTACCATGTGCTCGGCAATGTCGCCGCTTCCCGGAAGCAGAAGCCAAATGCGCTCGTGAAACTTGCTCCCCGCCCCGGGACCGCCTGCGCTCCTGAACTCAAGGGCCTCGAGGACGACGGCGGCATTTCGCCGCCTTCCCTGGTGTGTCCCGGCTCTGTGATCGTCCTGCTGGGGAATGTCACCGGCCTCCCCGTTGGCACCGTTCGTTCGGTTAAGGTGGGAACAACAACGGCGCCTGTACGCCAGCGGCAGAGCTCCACGAATAATGACTACCCCCTTGAGTTTTACTTCCTGGCGCCGCCCCTTAGCGCAGGGGACCCGACCACGGCTGACGTCAGTATCGCCGACGCCGATTGGGTGGTGAAGGGATCTGCTTCTTTCGAGTACGCAGCTGATCAGAATGAATGCCGGCAGACCCCGGGCGTCATCCCGTGACGAAGACCAGCGGACAAGAGCATTCCACTGGTCGCGTACCCCTGCAAGGTCCTGCCCAACGTATAGCTGTAACGTCGCAGTAACGCCACATCCGGACACTGTTGGTGGGGACGTGCAGCAGCGATGCCTTGCGAATAGCAATTCAAGTGAATTATCTGATGCTTATGGCCCCTGGCTTTGCGAGCCACGATGCCTTGCGAGGTGAAAGACATGTCAGTTTTGCTGGCCCATCCCGAAGCCCGTCCTAGCTCAGTCCCGTTGGCTTCCATTCCGGCCATGGAGGGCGCAGGACACGAAAGATTCCCCCGCCACAGGTGCTCAGCGGCCCACAGACCGAGATAGTGCTGATGCACGATGCACTCTTGCAGCCGCCGGCGTCCATTCAACTTTCTCTGGGTGCTGATCTTATCTTTGCTTCTCTCTGCGTGCGTGACGACTAACAGCGACCGCGGCTCGGCTTACAGCGCGCCCGGCACTTCAGCGGATGCCGGCGCGGACACGTCGGCCGGGGCAGCTGCCCCTAGCGGGACGGCGACTGGAGGATCGGGCGGCTCGAACGGATCTAGTGACGGCACCGGTGACGGCCGCAACCAGGCGCAGCGTCCGGCTCCGGGACAACAGCCCGCGCCGCCTTCCAAAGGCCAGCTGCCCGGTCAGCCAGCCCCCGGTCAGCAAGCACCGGGTCAACCAGCATCGGGTCAGCCGGCGCCGGATCCGCCGGCCCCGGGTAAGCCTCCCGCGCAGCCGCCCGGTCCGCCGGCGCCGGGTCAGCCTCCCGCGCAGCCGCCCGGTCCGCCGGCGCCGGGTCAGCCTCCCGCKCAGCCGCCTGGTCCGCCGGCGCCTGGTAAGCCTCCCGCGCAGGAGACCGCCGTACTCGACTGGCTGCCGATCGGCCCGGTAGGCCGAGACGATCCGGTCTGGTACGCGGGACTAAAGGACCGGAACTGCGGTGTCGTTCCGGATTCCGACGATCCCCCCGTCACCGTGGAGCGAGTGGCGCGAAAGCTGTGCCTGGGCCTGAAGGGCCAAAAGGCTGCGTGGGAAGAGGGTGCAGCGGCTTTGGACACGATGCAGCCGCCAAAACTGCCGAATTCCGATTGCTGGTCCGTAAAAGCCTACGAAGTGCTGCGCGATGTGGCTGCTTTCAGACGGCAGAAGCCGGATGTGCCGTTCAAGCTTGCACCCCTCCCCGGCACTGCCTGCCCGCCAGAGCTCAAAGACCTTAGTGTCGTGGGCCGCCCGTCCGATTCCGTCTGTCCGGGCGACATCATCCTCCTGGGTGGAACTCTGGGCGGCCTCCCCGCTAACAGCATCAGTGAGGTCAACGTCGGCACGACGACGGCCAAGGTGGGGCGTCGTGCGAGTCCCCCCGGCGACAGCTACCCATTGGGGGACTTCTACTTCAAAGCACCGACTCCCGTGCAGGGAGCGCCGGCCACGGTGGACGTCACTGTCGCCAAGGCCAAACTTTCGGTGAAGGGAACGGCGTCCTTCGCATACGCGGTGGACCAGAACACGTGCCTCCAAGCGGCGCCGGGCAACATCCCATGACGGAAGCCCACGGTGACGAGCGTTCGTCGTGGTCCCGCGCCCTTGGTGTGGTTTCGGCCATCGGCCCGCCGGTCACGGTGGCGACGGCGCTGCTGTTCTACTTCGGCTGGGCACGTGCGGAAGCCCAGGCAGCGCAGATGGGTCTGGATGTGAGCCTGTTCGGATACGCTGTGCAGGACTACATCCTGATCAGCATCAACGCGCTCTTTCTGCCGCTGGTCTGCCTCCTGGTCGTCAGCGTCGTCTGGGTGGCCCTGGACCGCTGGCTGCGCCGCCGCATCGAGGAGGGCAGCGGCCGTGCGGTCATCGTCCGAGCCGCCGGCATTGCCGCCCTGGCCAGTGGGCTCGTGGTCGGCGTCAGTCTACTTCTGGCCATCGTTGAGCCTGCACGGACGGCGCTGTATACGCCGTACTTGATGGCCCTGGGCGTGCTCGTGGCCACGTGGTGCGTGCGCCTCCGCCGTCTGGGCCGGGACGCCAAACGACCAGCGCTCACCACGGAACAGCGGGCGGTGGAAACCACGCTGGTCCTTAGCATCGTGACACTGTTGCTCTTCTGGGGCACGGCTGACTATGCCCAGGCGCTGGGTCGTCGGCTGGCAGTGAATTTCGAGCAGGGAGTCCAGTACATGCCCCGGGCGGAGGTCTACTCACTCAAGCCGCTAGGAATCGGCACGGATGCCGTCAAGGAGATGAAAGTGGGTAGCGGGGAAACAGCCCTCTACCGTTACAGCGGTCTGCGCCTGCTGGTGCTCAGCGGCGGACGTTTCTTCTTCCTGCATGACGGCTGGACACCGCGGGATGGAACAGTGATAGTGCTCCCGGACGACAACTCGGTCCGAATCGAGTTCAAAAGATAGTTTTGGTTCGGCCAGTTCTGCAGCAGCGGGCCTGGCACAATCGTTTAGCGGCTGTGGATCGGGTCGAACGGCGGGTGCTTCCCTTACCGGGCGGCTAGGGAGTTTACGACGGAGCATCCATGGATTGACGGGCCCACGGGTTACCCGTCTGGCTCCCTGGGCCACCGTGGCCATCTGGGATGCGACGTCGGCCGGCGCCGGCGAAGAGCGGTAAATGGATTGAGAGAATCCGCGATGGCTGCTCATCTCTAGAGGGCGTTG
>NZ_JBFTZW010000122.1:0-6927 GCF_056406555.1 Arthrobacter sp. P1_B4 | reverse complement strand
GCCAAAGGTGGCGTGCACAATGTACACACCCGTGTACGTGTGATGCCGTGGCTCATCGGTGACCCCTCTCGTTGCCTATTTCTACCGACACAGGTTCATGCAGCCTCGAGGTCTGGGTGAGATGACGCACACCGATGTAAGTCTCCAAACAGACCTGTGCGGCTTGCGGTGACCTCCAACCAAAGGACCTATGGCACGTCCGCGGCGGCACAGGTGCCGTGAGGCTGGAGAAAGGAAAACTGGAGGCTCCATGACTGTTCTYGTTGCCTATGCAAGCGCTTTTGGGTCCACCCGGGAGATAGCTCAACATGTAGCATCCCGTATGGCGGTGGCACGCGGCGAGGTCGAGTGCCGGTCCGAGGCTGTTGTGGTCGGCAGCGCCATCCACAACCAGGCCTGGTTGCCACCGGCTTTGCCGTTCTTCAACGGCCATGCCCGAGAGCTGGCCATACGGCCCGTCTGGGCATTCAGCGTAGGGATGGCTGACGCGCTGCCAAGGCCTTTTCGCAAGCGCGGGGCGGCCCTGCAACAGGAGCGTCTAGCCAGAGTCCTGGTCAAGGAGGTTCCGCTTCGCGGCCACGAGATCTTTTCCGGTGTCTACAAGGCCGGCCAGATGCCGGCACCGCTCCGGATGTTGTTCCGGCTCGTCGGGGGCCGTTTCGGAGACTTCCGGGACTGGGCGGCGGACGACGGCTGGACGGACCAGATTACGGACCAACTCACAAGACCTGCTTCGTCCCCATCTACGGGCATCATCACGGGATAATACGATCCAGACCGTTCAGCTACCGRCCAGGCCCTCTGGCCGGGTGGACGTGCTTTAAGGAGCCGAACCACCGCCAATCGATGCTGTGAATGAAGCCGGCGGCGATTTACCAGCCGGGGGGCCGGCACTGTTCACGAGGTGAGGTGCTGCGGGAGTTTCGCTGGCGGCGACAAGGGTGCGGGCATAAAATTGCGTTGGCTGGGTAGGGATCGCGGTTTGCGTGGATCGTGTCTCAGATCGGAGAGGGTCATGCTCAGGACCCTGTTGTGCAGGTTGAACATGCGCCATGATTGGCACCTGGAGTTCACCGAGGATGGCGGCCGCTACAAGCGCTGCAGGCGTTGTTGTAAGGACGATGACCGTGGCGGTGGCGGGACCGGCGCGAGTGGCGTTTGGGCTGGCATTGCCGGGATGGGATAAGCCCGGGTGCAGGGCGGGCTTCGGCCAGGGTCGCGGCGTTCACAACGGAGGGAGCTCCACGCAGGCCTGGCTCCCTAATCTGTTCACTGGCCGCAGAGGCGGTCGAGGGTTTCCTGGGCGGCCTGTTCCATCTGCGTCTGGAGCAGGTCGGCGCGGCGTGCAGTTGCAGGGTCCTGCCAAGGCAGCGGGGCGTGCGCCATGGTCATCGTGATCTGGTTGCCGCCGTCGGCGCTCGTGATGGAAATACTCATATAGCCGAATGCGTACCCTGCATGGCCGTAGCGGAAGCCGCCGGAACATGCGTCAGGAAACCGCGCTAGACCGAGTCCGTATTCCCAGAAYTCGGTCTTCTTCTTCATTTCCTCGAGCATGGCGGGGGAAAGAAGCTGGCCGCGGAGGAGGGCCCGGTAGAAGGTGTTTATGTCCTGCGTGGTGGAGATGACGCCGCCTGCGGGGGAGCCGACAAAAATCTCGGGCTGGGTGACATCGACCCGTTCGCCGCCATCAATGATGTAGGCGTGGATGTTGTCCGGAGCCCCGCGGTCCGGTTCGGCCAGCGACGTGTGCTGAAGTCCCAGAGGTCCGAAGATGTCCTGGTTAAGCACGTCGGCGACGGGCCGTCCGCGCAGCTTTTCGATCAGCTGGCCGAGGGCCAGGTAATTGGAGTTCGAGTAAGAAAAGCGGCCCACATTCTTGGCCTCCCAGGGGAGCATGGCGGCCAGTTCGAGTCCTCGCTGCATGCTGAGCCGTGTGTTCGCAACCTGCTTCAGTGGTCCCGCCGTGTATTCGGAATCTACGTAATCGGGCATGCCGGAGTTGTGGTTCAGCAACTGGCGGACGGTGATCGGTCCGGGCGGCCGCAGCGTGGTCCGGAAGCTCTCCAGGACGCCGTTGACCGGGTCATCGAGCCCGATAAGTCCCTGGTCGACGAGTTTCAGGACGGAGACGGCGACCATCGACTTCGTAATGCTGGCAACGGATACCCGGTCCTGGGGCCGGGCCGGCTCCTTGCTGTCCAGGTTTCGCACCCCGTAGGCCTTGGACCATTCGCCGCCGGGCCATCTCACCTGCACAACAAGGGACGTCGCCCCGCCATCCATGAAGTGCTGGACCCTGCCTTCCAGAGAATCCGTCGCTGCCTGGACCCTGCGTTCCAGGGAATCCGTCGCTGCCTGGGTCGCGAAGACGCTCGACGGCGCCGGCCCGGGAGGGGCCCCCACGCAGCCGCTCACAGCGAGAACCAAAGCCGCGGAGAAAACTGCGGCACCGAGCGGACAAAAACGCGTCCGCCACCAAGCAGCCAGGGCACCCATGACATCGTTGTACGCTCAAACCTGTCCAGTGGATAGGCCGGGCCCGTAAAGTCCCTCCGCACAGCCCGCCGACTAGTGGAAAGAGCAATCTCCTCCCGCCTGGAGCGGCAGGGGAGTCTCGACGCCCGATGACCACGAAACTCAGCACCCAGCGCCGATCGCCGCTAAGGGTTCCACAAAAGGAACGGCGAATCGCCCATTCCAAGCTGTGATTTAACGGCCACTCCCAACGAACAGTTACAGACTTTGGCACAGGCGTTTGAGCTGTTACTTTGATGCGCGCCTGGGTCTCGATAAAGCGTCCCGCTTCGGTGTGGCGGGAGAGTGGCTGATGGGGCCCGAGGCGGCGTTCGTTGGTTGTCGCCGTGGGTTGCCAGCTGCCGCGGTAGCAGGTTGGCTCCGTCCGGGCGAGCTCACCCGTGCGGGAGACAGGGCGGTAGATGGTCTGGCGGGTGATCCGAGTTCGGTGCAGAGTTCGCTGACTTTGGTTTCGGGTTTGCCCATTGACGCCATCGCGAGGAGGAGCTTGGATGGGGTCATCTTGTTGGGGCGGCCGCCGCGGGCCCGCGCGGAGGCCGGTCCTGTGATGGTTCGTTCTGAGATGAGTTCGCGTTCGAACTCGGCCACGCCCCGCGAAGATCCCGAAGACCAGCTTCCCGGAAGCGGTCGTGGTGTCGATGGCTGCTCCCTGGCCGGTGAGGACTTTCAGTCCGCGGCTCCCTGCCGTCATAACGGCCATCGCCCGCCCGGATGAGCGCCTCGCCGTCGATCACGCACCCGGGCGGGACGTGCTCCGCAAGGGCAGCAGCCAGGTCAGGGCGCCACAGGGTCAGGTCTTTGCCCTGACAGGGCACAGCGTCACGCCCGTCTCCGCGACCACTGCAGATACCCGAAAGCCGTCCCACTTGGGCTCGTACCAGGAGCCGCCGGGAAGCACGTCCGGGCCGGGACTCGGTTCACGGGTTTGGCCATGCTCAGGGAAGGCGCGCGAAGGTCAGCAGGCCGGAGCTCTGACATGGCGGGCGGGGGAGATCAGTAGGGGCTCGAGAAGACCGGGGCCTGGGCGGCGCCCCGAGTGTCAGTGTCGCGTACCGCTGTCGCCGTCACGGTGTCGGGGTCCGAGAAGACCACACGATGGGTTTGAGCGGTCGCGGTTTCGTCTGTCGCGTGAAAGGCCGGCGCTTCGGTGGTCGTCGTCATAGCCATCATTTGTACGGCATGACCGGCCGAAGGTGCCAGTCGACGCGCCTGTCCGCGTGCCGCTGAGCTTCTACGTCCGCGGCATGAGGGTGAAGAACGACTTCGGATCGTCGGAGCCGAGAAGGTCGCGGTGGAAGGAGATGGCATCGACCGGGAAGGAGTTCACGAACAGGACGGCCACTGACGCGGAATGCACGACGGTGTACCGGGTCACTGACTCGAGCCATGACATCAGTCCTGTGTAGTCCTCAACGAGGAGTCCATCGCCCAGGAGGCCGCGTTTCGCGAGTAACTCCTCGACTGCGTGCCACTCCCAATCCATGAGCTCATTGATCGCTGCTTCCACTGTTGGAGTGCTCATATCTCGATGGTGGCACCGGCTATCGACAATCAGAGGAACTTGCGCCGCGCGTGTCGTCATGCCGGCCGATCCATGCCTCAGCCCTGCTGCCTTTTGGTCCTTCGGCGGTCTTCCCGGGACGACCCGACGGGCCACTGGTGAGACCACATTGACTGCTGGGATGTCGTCCACACCGGCATCGTGCCGGCGGATTGCCCGCCTGTGGGATTCGATGCGGATCTCGGTGACCTTGGGGGACACGGGGAAAATCGCACTTTCGCTGCGCTGCGCAGTTCCTGGTTCTCCAGTTCGAGCTCCTTGAGCCACGCACACGCTGGGCGTCAATCCGCCTTCAGCACTCGGCAGCATGGGCCTTCGAACCGCCGGTCCGCGAGTAGCGCACGTTGCTGCGCTACGGGACTGCGCTCTCCCCGCAACAGGGAAATGACCCTAGACGTTCATCGCACCGAATCAGCCGGACACCGCAACACGGCAGGCCGGCGCAGATTGAAGTACACCAGCTATCATCAGCCACGAAAAGAGCTTGCGCTATACACAGCAACTCTCGAGACTTCATACCAGGCAGCTTCGGGCGGGACCGATAATCGAAGTCGAGGTAACCATGGATATGAAACCGGAAGTCGGCGAACCCGATGGGGGACTGTGGCAAGCCGAGTCACTGGAAGGCTTGGTGCGGCGGCTGCTGCCGGCAGCAGGACAACGTCCGAACCGGCCCTGGGTTGTAGCGGTAGATGGAAGGAGCGGGGCGGGCAAGACCACCCTGGTCGATCGTCTACTAGCTCGAGTGCCGGACTCAGATGTCGTTCACACGGACGATGTAGCGTGGCATCTCTCGTTTTTTGACTGGGCCGATGAACTCCGTGACGGTGTCCTCGAACCTCTGCTCCAAGGCGAGGCAGTCCATTACCGTCCGCCGGGTTGGGTGGCCCGAGAACGTCCAGGTGCCATAGCTCTACCCGCCGGGCGTTCCGTGGTGTGGGTGGAAGGGAGCGGATCATCACGCCAAGCTCTCTCCGACCTAGTCGACGCTTCAATCTGGGTGCAGTGCGACAACTTTGAAGCCCGACGTCGCCTCCTGGAACGAGATGGCCAGGAAGAAGAAGACCTGCACAGGGAGTGGGAAGAACAAGAAATTCCCTTCCTACTTGAAGACCGGCCGTGGGAGCGCGCTACAGTGATCGTGGCCGGAAGGCCGGCCCTAGAGTACGATCCGAATACCCAAGTAGTAACCGCTCAGCCGGCACCACCATGCGAGGAGATCACCTAACCCACGGATTTGCCATCTCCGCCCGCCACTGTGGGTGGCGGGGTCAGGCGCCTTTACTGTAGGTCCTCCGCGTGCTGGGATGTGGGGTCATTCGAGCCTCCTTTCTGGCCTGTCCCAGTGGCCTTGGTTGGTCTTGCGCCTCTTCCTGCCGTGGGGCTGGTGTTGGCATGACCCGCGGGGGTTTGGTGAAGATTTTTCCCCGGATTCCTTGTGTACTGGGACCTGGGGCGAGGCTGGTGGCGCATTGTCTGGCCATACGTGATGTGTAGATAGTCCACACCGTTAAACGGGCCCCGAACTGTCCTCGGTTGGGCCAGCACAGCGGAAGATTCGCTGCGCAACAGGACGGCGGTCCGGCGTTGCCGTCCGCTGTTGCTTCGCTGCGGCGTTGGGCGTAGCTTGCGGACACGCACGTTTCCAGCTGCGCTGCGTCACCAGTCTCCCGTCCCAACGTCTGCATCACTGATTCATCGTCCGGAAGGCGCGTGGTTATGAAAAATCCGTTCAACTTCATGACTTCTGTAGGGTTCGGATTAGCAGCACTTCTGACCACAGCGGGATGCAGCGCAACGACGGCCAGCCCGCCGCCGGCGGCAGAACAGACCAAGACCCTGCGGATAGCGACCGATGATGAGCCCGGCCGCCCGGCCGCCGCTCAGATTGAGGAATTCGCCCGCAACGTGAAGGAACACTCCGGGGGCAAGGTCCTGATCGAACCGGTGTGGAAGGCCGTGGGTGAGGACAAGGACGACCCGGATCAAGCAGTGGCGCGCGCAGTGGTGAGCGGCGATTTCGATATGGGGCTGGTTCCGGCCCGGGCCTGGGACACCGAAGGGGTGAGTTCCTTTGCGGCACTTCATGCGCCATTCCTCGTGACATCCAATGCACTGATGGCGAAGGTGTCGGACCCGGCAGTCGCGGACGAAATGCTTGCAGGGCTGGACAAGGTCGGTGTGTCCGGTCTTGCCCTGTTCCCAGAAGGCACGCGAATGCTCTTCTCCTTCTTCGGACCCGTACTGACGCCGGCTGATCTTGCAGGAAAAACAGTACGGGCTCCCCGGTCCGATACGACCTACGATCTGCTGAGCACGATGGGTGCCACTCCGGACGATCTGGTCGGCGAACAGTTCTATGACGGTATGGCCGCGGGAACGGTGGTGGCGGCGGAATCGTCGTTCGCGTTGGCCGGGTCGCTCCCGAAGGCCACGACCGCGACCGGCAACATGGTCCTCTACTCCAAGTTGAACTCCCTGGTCATCAACACGAGGTCGTTTCAAGCCTTGAGCGAGGGTCAGCGGGGGGCCCTGAAAGACGCGGCGGCAGCCACCCGCACGTGGGCCGTGGAAACAATGACCGAGACGGCGGACGATGCGGCGAAATTCTGCAAGGACGGCGGAACCGTGGTCGTAGCGACGGCGGCCGAGGTTGCCGCCTTCAAAGCTGCCGGTGCCCCTGTCTACACGAAACTCGAGGCGGACCCGGATACCAAAGCCCGCATAGCCAAGATAAAGGATCTGGCCGCGGCCGAACCTGCGCCCCGATCCATTGCCCCGTGCAGCGCCGGCGGCTAGCGGCGGCCACTTGGTCCGGAGTCGAAGGG
>NZ_JBFTZW010000121.1:0-7180 GCF_056406555.1 Arthrobacter sp. P1_B4 | reverse complement strand
CCTCCGTGTAAACCGTGGGGTTGGAGAACTGGGCGTCGGACGAGAGCAAGCCCGATGTGCCGTCGAATTCGACGGCTGTATTAGTCACTCCTGCGAGCGCCCCTGGGCGTCCCAGACTCGTTCCGCTGACGAAGGTACCTGTATTGCCTACCGCACCGCTGTCGGCTGCCGTCGTTCCCGTAGTTTCGCCCACCCTCCAGTACAGGTCCGGGTTGAGCTGGAACACTGCCTTGCCGTAGTTGTCTACAGGCGCAGTGGGCAGGTTAAGGGTGCGGCCGGAGGCCTGGAAGTGGTTCTGGACCTGGGACAGCCCCAGTACGGTCGGGTAGATGCTTACTTCATCGATGCTTCCCTGGAAGTAGCTACTTGCGGGCTGCGACGGCCAGCCGTTGAGGTTGTCGCCACCGATTCGCCAGACCCCGGTGTAGGGCTGTCCGCTGGTCACGTCCGCGCGCTTCGCAATTCGCTTTCCGTCGACATATAGCAMCATTCCGTTAGAACCAAGGCTGACGGTGACTTGGTGCCACTGCCCGTCATTGAAACCGGCGGAGCTTTGCAGGGTTTCCGTGTTTCCGGTGTAGACGCCGTAGATGATCCGTCCTGCGTTGTCCATGTAGACGTGGCGGTCATAGCTGCCGGACTCTCCTGTCGGGCTATTTCCAAAGCCGAGTATCTTGCCTCCTGAAGTGCTTGTGGTCTTGAACCACGCTTCGGCCGTGAACGTGTCCGGGCCTTGGATCCGGGTCTGGGTAGCCCCGAACCCGGTATTCGTTCCGTCGAAGGTGGTTGCAGCGTTCGTGTCCCCGGTGATGGCGCCGGCGGTTCCGCGTGTTGCGCCGGTCCCTAGGCTGATATCGCTCCAGCCGGCCCAGTCTACGGCGGTCCCTCCGCTGCCTTCGCCCAACCGCCAGTAGTCAGCCGCACCGTCGTCGAGAACGCCACGGGCATAGTCACTGACGCTCCCGGCCGTGGCGGTGGTGACGCTGACGGCGTTCGATTTCGCGGTGTTGCCGAAGGCATCGGTGGCGATGATCTGATATGTGTGGGTGGATCCGGCCGCCAGTCCCGTGTCGATGTATCCCATGCCCGGCCGACGCCAGAAGTCGGACTCCTGTGTTTTGGTGTAGATCGGCGTGGCAGTCTTTCCGTCACGGATGAGCTGGTAGCTCAGGTTTTGATTGTCCTTATCCCAGTTCGCCTGCCAGCTGACCCTCGCCGTTCCGGTGGCGGTGCTGATAACGGACGGGTTGAAGGCGGCGCCTGTGACCACCGGGCCCTGCTTGTTTGGCGCAATGCCCTTGACTGCAAACCGGACCAGGCCCTGCTGGGCTTTTCCGTTTACGCTTGGGAACTCGCCGCCGGCGACGATGTATTGGTTGTTGCCGGTGATGTTCCAGGCGGCCTGGGATGCGCCGCTGAACGTGCCGACGGCGAATTCGGGGTACCACTGAAGGAGAGACGGCGAGGGATTCCCGGCAAAATTGAAGTATCCATAGGGATCATCGGTCAGAGTGCCCGTCGCTGCCTTGCTGAACGCCAGTGCATGATTGAATGTCCACTTTGGCGACGTCTGGGGAAAACCGCCGATGTTTCCGCAGTAATGGGCATGACTTACGGTGTAGACGGCTGTATCGGATGCGTAGACGCCATAGGTGTCGCCGTGGCAGTCCTCGACCCACTTGATGGCACCGTCGGACCAGTCAGCGGAGAATGTTCCCTCCAGGTTCCCGCCGTTGCCAAACACGTAGCCCGTTCCGTAAACTCTTGTTCCGTCGCTGGCGAGGCTGAGGATGGCTGCTTGTGGCCCGCCGTTCCTCACCAAGCCGTTCGCGGCCCACGGCAACAGCCCGCCGGTGTTAGTATCGACTGCCCCCAGCCCGTAGCCGGGGTTGCTCGAACCGTTGAGTGTGGTGAAGCCGCCCCCCACTACAACCTTGGAGTCATCCGGTGAAACGAGCAGCGTGTTGACGTCGCCGCCGGCCGGGACCGGGTTCCAATTCAGCAGGGTAGCGTTTGACGTCGACACTGCGGCCAGCTTGGGGCGGCTGACCGATCCGACGCCGCTGAACCACCCGCCCATGTAGACGGCGTTGTTGGATGCCGTGAGAGCCACCACACGCGAGTTAACTTTCGGCGCCCAGGACGTGATCAGCGCACCAGTCGTGGGGTTCAGCGCAGCTACATAGGGCCGTGCTACGCCGTTCACCTGCGAAAAGGCGCCCCCGACGAAGAGCTTGGATCCGTCTGGTGAAGCCGCAATGGTTTTCGCCATGCCGTTCAGGCTGGCGGTAAATGTCGTAATCAGATTTCCGGTTGTGACGTCGTAGGCCAGGATATTGTTCCGGGCGACGGTGTTTGTTCCCGGTGCGGCGCCGGCCGGCCTGGCCGTGTTGAATTGTCCTACCGCGTAGGCCACGTTGCCGATGATGACCTGCTGCCAGACGATTCCATCGATCTGCACCGTGGGCAAAGCATCCGCCGAGACGGTGACGGGTGTGGCGGGGTTGGCGGGATCAAGAGGAGCGGTGTCGGCCGTAACGGGAGGAGCCGCGACCAGGGCCATCGACATAGCAACCGCGGAAGCGAGCAGGACGGCGCCAAGCTTCCTAGGCCCGTTACCGGGCCAGCGTCGAGAGCGGTTTGTTGGAACGGGTTGGGGACTGGACGGTTCGATCATGGCTTACCTTCTGTCGGTGCGGCACCTTCGAATGCCGCAATAGGCGAATCAACCTGAAAATTCACGAGAACTCGAACCTTGTCCCGTTGGTCTACGGGAACCAGGAAAACATACGTTGCCGAGCCGGACTCCCCGGGGGCGATCGTGGGGGGAAATTCGGACACATCAGGCCCGCTGAGCGTGATGGAAGGCAGATCCTCCGCACCTGCGCTGACGTTCACTACGACGTCCGCCGTCGTAAGGGGGCGGTCCGTGCTGTTGTGGAGAGTGACGGTGAACCGGAGGGATGGGCCAGCGACCTCACCGGCTTTTTGAGCCTGTCCCTGGACGCTCTCAAACTCGGTGATCTCGGCGGTGATGCCTTCCCGTATGGATGCTGGTTGATCCAGCGGGACCGGCGGCGCGACAGGCTGGTCCACGTTGGCAAGCTGCGCGTCGCTGCCGGTCGCGGGCGCAGGAGCCGGGCTGGCCGCCGTCGGCTCCGGGGCCGGCGCGGAAGCCGGCGAGGCCGGGGCAGTTGTGCCGCCCGGCAAGGATTGCATTGCCGTCTCCGTCGGCGTCGCTGTCGGTGTCGGCGTCGCAACAACCCCGGTTGAGGAGCCAGCTAGACCCGCGGGACGGTGGTTGGAGGACTGGCTGGTCCCCCAGATGATGGCTCCTATCAGGAACACGGTCAGGATAAATCCGATCACCAGGAACTGGACTCTCCGCCGGCTGTCCAGGGGACGGCCCTCTGCAGTATTCGTGCTGTTATTCATGATTCGCTCCGAGTTGAGACCAATTTGGATGTTGAGAGGCTTCTCATATCGCCAAACCACCGGGTCGAAGCCACTGCCAGATGCATTGCGTTGAGCGCGAAGAACAAGCTGTAAACCGTGAAGAAGGCAAGCGGGGCCCCCAGCAGCAGGAACACCAAACACAGCACTCCGTAGTCAGTGGGGACTAAAAGCGCAGATTTGAGCGCTGACGACTTCCTGGGGATGGCAGCGCGGCCGGACTTCAGCAGCACCACTGCCTTGAGCTGATCGTTCAAGATCATCGCAAAGAACGACACGGTTCCGACGATGGCGTAGCCAATCGGAACCAGGAGCCATCCATCCGAGGGAAGCTGGAAATGGCGGAAGGCCGCGATGAGAACGGCAAGGTGCAGGCTGACGATCTTCGTACTGTCCACGACGTGGTCCAGCCATTCTCCGGCCACGGAGCCACTCCCTTGGAGCCGCGCCAACTGCCCGTCTGCGGAGTCAAAGATGTATCCCAGCGCCAGCGCTGCCCAGACGAGTGCCCCGACCCACCCAGCCGGGGCGGTCGTGGCCAGCAGGATTATCCCGCCAAAGGTGAAGGTTGCACTGACCGCGGTGACCTGGTTAGGGGACATGCCGGCGCGATACGCTGCTGCCGCGACGAATCTGCCGGCCCGCCGGTTGACGAGTATGGAATATGGCGGGGCCCCGGCCGCTACTGGTTTCTGGGCGGATCCCAGCGCTGCGAGCGTTCCCTTGAAGCCGGTCCGCGGCGGTGACGTCCGAGCATGCTGTGCTCCTACCCTGCTCACGATGCCACCCGGCTTTCGTCCTGCGCCCGTCCGGCGGCAGGGGGTTCGCTGTTTTGAGCGTGGGTCAGGGCACCGGAGTCCAGCCCGTAGCACAGCGTTTCGTAAAGATCTGCCACCAGGTCCCAGTCGTACTTCGCCGCAATTTCCCGGGCTTGGCTCCCTCTCGATTTGGTTCCGGCGAGACGCGCCTCAGAGTCCTCGGCCAACCGTGCGACGTCGGCCGGGTCGCGGAAGTATTCGCCGGCTGACTCCAGCACCTCGCGGTTGAAGTTGACGTCAAAAGCGTTGGTCGCCGTACCCGCACCGATCGCCCGGAGCAGGGAAGGATTGGTGCCCCCGACAGAATGGCCGTGCCAGTAGACCAAGGCGTTGGCGTACAGCTCATCCAGCAACTCCTGGTCCCAAACCCCGCCGAGGAATCGCACTCTCGAGTCTGCGGAATCCTGTACCTTTTGGCTGTACTCCTGGCCGTAAGGCGTGGTTCCCACGACGACTAAGGGGAGCTTGGCGGCGCTCCGGACATAGCCTTCAACGATCATATGAACGTGGTTTTCCGGCTCCAGCCGGGCCACCACGAGATGGTACTGCCCGGAGGACAGGCCAATGCCCGCGAGACGTTCCGGCTCCCGGGGCGCAAGTAAGGGTGCGCCGTACGAAATCAGCTGGGTGGCGGCATTGAAGGTGGCGCGGTAGTAGTCACGAATCCCGGCTGCATCTGCAATAAGGGCATTGGAAAACCGGACGGAAAATCTCTCTGCCCAGCGGTAGTACCGTTTCCCGAGGGTCCCCCACTTGGCCCGCTTCCATTCCAGGCCGTCCATGTGGGTGGCCACTGGAATGCGCGCCAACCGGAGAAGGGGAAGCCAAGGAGCGTTCGCTGCGTTGAAAACGATTGTGGCGTCAGCCCTGCGGAACAGCAGATGAGCCACCGACAATCCGGTGTGGCTCAAAGTCTCGAGTGAGCGTCGGCGGAGTGCCGGCAGATGCACAAGCTGCATCCCCTCGTATTCCTTGACGCGGGTGTCTATGCCGTTTCCGGAGCGGCAGTAGACCGTTACCAGATGGCCCCGCTCAGCTAGCCTGCGCCCCACTTCCTCGACACAGGTTTCGAAGCCGCCGTAATGTGCGGGCACACCCCGTGTCCCGACCAGTGCAATACGTAATCCGGCACGCCGAACAGCTTTATGTTTCATTTTTCCCCCCCGGGGACTTTGTGGTTTTAGAGAGACCTGCTGGCTGGCCCCGTGGGGCCCGAACGTTTTGAATTAGGGGATGCCTTGCAGGGGCACCCACCCCTGAGCGTCGGAGTTTAGGAGCTCAAGGGTCCGGCGAATGGCTGTGCTCGACGTGTGCACGGTGTAGGGAAAATAGACAACGTCCACGCCCACTGCCGCGAAATCTCGTTCAAGCTCCAAGCCCTTGGGCGTGCCCCTCCAGTCGTCCCCTTTGAAAAGAACGTCGAAGGGATTGGAACGCCAGGTGTCGATCTTGCGCGGGAGGTGTTCAGAAATCGCATCATCTACAAATCGGATATTGCGAACGATTTCCAAACGTTCTGCCAGCGGAATTATCGGCGGCTGGCCCTTGGTCTTGACCAGGAGCTCATCGGTGACAACGCCGGCAACCAGGAAGTCGCATTCCGCTTTGGCCTGCCGCAGCAAATTCAGGTGGCCTACATGAAATAGATCAAAGGCGCCCGCTGCATAGCCGATTCGGGGGGTCATAGCATCTCCTTCAGTACGCACCGACGGGACTGCGCATGGCTCTAAAGGTTCTCCACAGGATGACGAGGTCGCCCGTGAGCGACCAATTCTCCACGTAATAGAGATCCAGTCGGACGCTCTCCTCCCAGGGGAGGGTGGAACGGCCGTTGATCTGCCACAACCCAGTTATCCCGGGCTTAATCAGCAGCCGGCGGTGGGTGAATTTCTCATAGCTCTGGACTTCGAGAGGCAGCGGGGGCCGGGGACCGACCAGGCTCATTTCGCCGGTCAGCACATTCCAGAACTGGGGCAGCTCATCGAGGGAGAACTTACGCATCCATTGCCCGCATTTTGTAATTCGTGGATCATTTCGGATCTTGAAGAGCGGGCCGGCACCCTCGTTCAGGTCTCGCAGGGAGTCGATGTCGGTTTCAGCGGCCTGAACCATCGTCCGGAACTTCAACATGTGGAAGGGAACGCCGTTCTTGCCCGCACGTACCTGGCGGAAGATGACTGGACCCGCGCTGTCGCGCTTGACGATGACGGCCAGGATCAGCATTAGGGGCGACAAAACCACCAGCGCCGCTGAGGCAGCCACGACATCTACTACGCGTTTCAGTACGTGCTTGCCGCCGGCATACTGAGGGAGCTCCACATGCACCAGCGGCAATCCGTCTACAGGGCGCCAGTGGATTCGCGGACCGGCAACGTTTGTGAGGCGTGACGCCAGGACGAGTTCCGTTCCGGTTGCCTCGAGCTTCCATCCCAGTTCCCGGATGTACTTGCTGCCTCCAGGGAGCGGGCCCGCAACGATGACGGCATCCGCGCCTGCGACTTTGACCATCCGTGAAATCTCAGCCAGTGTCGAGAGAACCGGAATGCGGTACCAGGGAGGCCGCAGCTCCAGGGACTTATCCAGGGTGGACAAAGCCACACCGGAAATCTGATAACCGGCGGCCGGATTCAGTTCGATCTGGTTGATCACGTACTCGACGTCCGGCGTATCTCCGATCACGATGACGCGGGAGAGGTACTCGCCCCGGCTCCGCTGCTGGTTCAGCCACTTCCGCCAAAGCCACCGGCTTCCGGTGAGCAGCACAAGCCCTAGGGGCAGGGCAATCGCAAAGTAGCCCCGTGCGACATCGAAACGGACAAAGACCATTGCTATTGCCAGGACACCGAATAGCTTGAGCGTGGCTTGAACTACCCTCTTGTATTCAGTTGCGCCTGCACCAAACGTCCGGC
>NZ_JBFTZW010000120.1:0-7187 GCF_056406555.1 Arthrobacter sp. P1_B4 | reverse complement strand
GAGTAGGGTCAGCCGGGCGGTCAGGTCCTCGGCTGCGGCGTGGAGCGCCTCATCGGTCGTGGGTTCGAGCGCGTCGAGGATGAACAGCGCGGCGGTGGTGTTCTCGCCGAGCTGGGTGCGGCGTGCCTGGCGCCAGTTCCAGCGCCGGCAGGTCACTCCGGCGTCGTCGCACCACACGACCTCGCCAGGTTCCGGGTGTTCGATCACCGCGGCGCCGCCGGCGGCCGTATCGAAGGGCTCCGTGCCGGTAGCGCGGACCAGCCGGGGCGCACCGCTGTAGCGGTTTAGGTCCTCCCCGCCCAGCGGGATCTGGTGGAGCACCGAAACCGCGTTATAGAGGTCGGTGAGACGGTTCACCCGGGGCAACCCGGACACCGCACGGCGCAGGAGCGCCTCCAGGCTGTTGCGCGTGCGGCTGGGTTTGGCGCCGAAGGCCTGGTAAGCCTCGCGCCACGCAGCCACGTGTGGGAGCTGCTCAACCGGCCGGCCGTTGAGCAGCCCCCGGGCTGCGGACTCCGCCGCCTGGAGCATCTCCTCTCCGGCCTGGTCACTCGGGCCAGGGACGAGTCCGTCAACGGCCAGCAGYAACGCCCGGTAGTCGGGCCGCAGCGCGAACACGGCGGCGTCAACATGGCCGCCGTCGAGAAATTCCTGAAGCATGCCTGACTCAAGCATCGGACGCCTCCGGCCGGTGACCTGTCCCCACGCCCGGCTCGAAGACGGCCAGGGAGAACCTCGCCGGCTCCGTGCGCGGATTGGCGTAAGAGTGTGCCACGTCGCCCGGGAACGTCACCGCATCGCCCTCATCGAGGGTGAGCAATTGACCTGCGACCTCCACCGTGACCGTGCCCTGCTGGACCTGCAAAAGCTCCTTGGTGCCCGACGTATGGGCCTCGCTCACATGACGGTCGCCGGGATCCAGCGTCCAGTCCCACAGTTCAACCACGTCCGGCGGTTCGGTGCCGGCCACCAACACCCCGCGGCCGCCGTACTCACCGCTCCACAAAGCAGCGCCTTCACCACTGCGGGTGACCTTCACCGGCTTCGGCCGAGGGGGCTCGACCAGCGCGGGCAGCCCCACGCCGAGCGCGTCGCTGATCCTCAGCAGGGTTCCCACGCTGGGATTCGCGGCACCCTGCTCCACGTTGACCACCATCCTTCGGCTTACCCCGGCAGATTCCGCCAGCTGATCAAGCGTCCAGCCCCGCGACTGCCTCTCCTGCTTAACCCGGGCGCCGATTGCCAGCGCCAAGCTCGTTGTACTCTCATCCATAAGTGCATCATACTGCACTTTCGGTGCACTCGATGTCTGCCCGTCGTTAGGCCGCCGTCAACGAGTGGCCAAAAGACCCTCTTGAGCTTCGACGTCGCACCTCATGCCGCCAATCAGGACCAAGCCGTGCAGGACTCTCGTAGACGATCTCCAGTGAGAAACGCGACAGCGACCGCATCCGCTGCTGTCTTGGAAGACAACAGTTTTTCGACACTAGGCGCCGATGCCCCCAGCGCTGAGCCGGGTCGGCGTGATTCCTAATCTCCTCATGGGGGAGTGGGTCCGCAACGCTCTGAACTGGCCAATTTGCGGTGTGTACAAAAGTGCCCACTTTGGGCTTTCGGACTCGGTCGTACCGGGGCCGGATCGGGCCGGATTCCGCAGGTTTCCGGGGGGAGTCCAGTGTTGGCAGGGGAGGGAATGCAGTTCGAGTCCCACCTCGGGCACGTGTTTTCACTGTTCAGGGGCTTGTGGTCCTCTGAATGTGTACCAGTCTCCTTTTATGGGCCCCTGCGGGGGCCCATTTTTGTTGGTGGCCGTTGCGGTCTGGCGGCTCCTTCCATGGACTTGGACAGCGGTGCTGCTTGCTCCTTCGTGGGCGGGCGCGCTTGGAACTGCATGACCTGCTGCGACTTGGGATCACTCGGGCCTCCCGTCTTGCTGTTTGTGTCGGACCTGGTCGGCCTTGTGCCTATTCGTGTCCCGGAGTTGTGGTGACGGCATGACCTGCGGGAAGTTTCTGGGAGATTGTCTGGTCCTCGATTCGTTCCTTTTCTTGGCCGGAGAGAGGTGCACAGGTGTTGGTCCGGCAAAGGATCTGTGGACATTGTCCACGCCGATGTAACGTGATGCCGTAGAACACCGGTGACCTCCTGCCCTGGTCCAGGTGAGAGCCGGAAGGAGAAGCGATGAGCCCCCCTCCATACCTGCGCTGGGACGAATCAGGCCAGCAGCAGCTCCTCGCCCGGGCTGAAGCGCTGCTCCAGCGGCGCGGACGGTGCCTGCTCGGGATAGCCGGGGCGCCCGGTGCCGGCAAATCCACCATCTCCGAATGGCTGCTGGAGCACCTGCTCACCAACCATCCCGGGCAGGTCGCCCTGGTCCCCATGGACGGATATCACCTGGCGCAGTCGCTGCTCGAGTCCCGCGGGCTGGAGCACCGCAAGGGCGCTCCCGAGACCTTCGACGGTGCCGGGTACGTCGCGTTGCTCCGCCGGCTACGCTCAGAGACCTCGCGGGAGATCTTCGCGCCGGTGTTCCGCCGCGAAGTCAACGACGCGCTCGCCGGGGCCATCGCCGTCCCGCCGGAAACACGCCTGATCATCACCGAAGGCAACTACCTGCTCTTAGACGAGGCCCCATGGAACGAGGTCGCATCCCTCCTGGATGAAACCTGGTTCGTGGAACTCGAACAGGGCGAACGCCTGCGCCGGCTCACCGCCCGGCACCTGAAGTTCGACAACGACGCCGCCATCGCCGAATGGCGCGCAACCGGCAATGACGAACGCAATGCCCGCCTGGTAGCACCAGGAAGCCTCCGGAGCACACTCGTCATCGAGCACGCACCCGCAACCGTCTCGGCGCCCGGCCGCGAGTAAGCGGCCAGAAACCCAGCCGCGGCTTCAGCGGGACTGCGGCGTTAGTCACTGCCTGGAACACAAAATGCCCCCGAGTTTCTTTGATGAGTGCCCACCCTAACGTGCCTTCGTAGCCCCTTCTGAGCGGTGGCTTGTCATTGTCACGGCTATCGGCGGCGTCGTGACAGACTTCCGGTGTTGTGAACGCATTCCTCCCGTCTTGCTAAATGCAGGCAAGCCGCAGTTCTGTGCACGGGGTTGGTGCTGGTGTTTTGGGTCTTGTTGTCAGGGACGACGGGGGATTGGATGGTTTATCGAATACGCAACATCTGTCAAGGACGCGGCTGTCCCGTCCTCGTCTGATTAGGAGGCCGTCGCGTTGGCCGGTGGTGAATTATCCAGGCCCAGCCAGGCCAGGGCAGCGGCGACGAGGGCTTCGGTTCCGGTCTTTAGGGTCGGCTGGAGGACGGGTAGGAACATCGGCGAGTGGTTGGCCGGAACGTCATCCAGCACCCGGCCGTCCCGTACGGCAGCCCTGTAGGTCTGCGGGTCCGTTCCGCCGATGCCCCAGTAGGTGTAGGGGATGTTGCCGGTCCGCGGAATATCGCTAAAGTCCTCGCTGGCGGTCTGGAGCTCGAGGCTGCCGGCCCGGTCGCCGAAGTAGGTGCTGAAGGCCCCGGCTACGCGCGTGGTTGTTGCCTCGTCGTTGACGGTGAGCGGAAAACTGTCGAAGGTTTCGAAGTCCGGTTCTTTGGGGGAGCCGCTGGCGGCGCACTCGGCTTGGACGGCGCGTCGGACAGAGTCGAGAATCCGCTGCCGGGTGGCGTCGGTGTAGGTGCGCAGGTTCAGTTCCATGACCGCCTGGTCGGGGATGATGTTGCTCTTGGTTCCGGCGTGAAGGCTCCCGACGGTGAGGACGGCAGGTTCGGTGGGCGGGGTTTCCCGGGAAATGATTGCCTGCAGGCGAAGGACGATCATGGCGGCTAGAACGACAGGATCAATGGTGTTCTGCGGCATTGAGCCGTGGCCGCCGCGGCCGTGGACTGTGATGCGGATGCTGTCGGCGCTGGATAAGAGCGGGCCGGACCGGGTGGCGACGTGGCCCGAGACTCCGGGCAGCACGTGCTGGGCGAGTGCGACGTCGGGCGGGGGGATGCGATCAAGGAGAGCGTCGTCGAGCATGCCGCGGGCTCCGTCGCCGGTTTCCTCGGCGGGCTGGAACAGGGCCACGAGCGTGCCTCGCCACTGGTCCTGGTGCTCGGCGAGCAGTCTGGAGGCGCCCAGCAGGCATGCGACGTGAACGTCGTGTCCGCAGGCGTGCATGACGGGCACACGGTCCCCGACCTGGTCCTGAGCTGTGATGGTGCTTGCGTAGTCCGCGCCGGTCCGTTCCTGCAGGGGCAGCGCGTCCATGTCGGCCCGGAGTAAAACCGTTGGCCCGTTGCCGTTTTGCAGCACCGCAGTGACTCCTGTTCCCCCGATCCCGGTCTCCGTTTGGAAGCCGTAGGAACTCATGCTGCGCGCCACGTTGGCGGCGGTGCGGTGTTCCTGGTGTGAGAGCTCAGGGTTTTGGTGGAGGTCCTTGTAGAAGTCCTCCTGTTCCGGGCGGATTGACTCGTAGTGTTGCAATATCTGTTCGGTCGCGGCCACGAGGTCTCCTTTCGTCCGGCTCGAGCGTCCTGCCCTGCCCCCCCAACGTACGCCGGGCCGGTCCCACCTGCTAGGTCTTGCCCGGTTTGCGACGACGTCACGCAGCAACCCCCCGCCGACCCCTGTGGTGACGCCCAGCAGGGCGGCCGAAACGGGGTTGATGCCCGCGTCCCGGGCCGTGACTGCTCCGGCAGCACAGAACAGTGCCAGGCCGCCGGCGTCAAAGATCAGCAGTGTCCGCGGGAACCGCTGGACACGGCGTGCGAAAAAGTAGACCAGCAGTGCAGCGGCCACCGGCGGGACCAGGTACACCGGCTGGGTGAAAGGCGTCGGGGTAACGCCGATGATCAGGTCCCGCACCACGCCGCCGCCGAGCCCGGTCAGCGACCCCAGCAAGAGCGAGCCCACTATCTCAAAGGCCCGCCGCGCGGCCAGCAGGCCCACCGGCGCTTTCTTAGGGAGCGCTTTCGCGCCCTGAGCGGCGGCTCCGTCTTTGGCCATCAGTCTCCTCGCTCCCGAATTTGACCTAAAGCGGTTGGAATTTCGTATGCCCGAGTACAGACCAAATTGGTGGAAGCTTACATAAGATCCGCTATCAGCTCCCGCCCTGCATAGTGGCCCATGGCCGATAGCGGAGGTGCCATCCAGGCGCCGTGATGCTGGACTCCTTGGCTGCTTCGGGGGAATAGCGGGGGCTGCGGCGGTCTTGTTCTAACCGGGGCATCGACAACCGGCTGCCTCGTGAAAGGACCTCATTGCCCACTCCCTTTATCCCGTTCACCATGCGCGCTACTGTCCGCGACGACCACAAGCGCTCATTCCGCACGGACATAGAACGTCTTACCGGCGGTCATCGCGGGTGGGCGCCGCTGGATGTCGTCAAATCCACCGACACCCAGGCGCTGCTGCGAGGAGCGATCGCTCAAAGCGTTCACACCGCTACGGACGCGAGCCTCGCCCGCTACCTCCAGGATCGCTTTGTCGCTGATAACGATATTTATTTGGATCTCACCGTCTGCATCGGACGCTAGCAGACGCCCACGCAAGCCCCGGACCACGCTGGTCCGGGGCGTTTCCATGTGATCGAAGGGCAGCCGGGCACGTACCGTCGCGCCCCTTGAAGGCATCGTGGCCAATTAGTGCAACGCTCTGGACCATGCAGCGGCAGCGCTGAATGACGTGGCGTCCCCGGCTGTGATGCGGGTGTGAGGCAGGTAAGGTGTTCCAACCAGTGAAAGTCCAGGTGGGACTGCAAGGTGGGACATCCTAGGGTTGAAATTCCTCTACTCCCGCAGACCGGGTAGTCAATGCCAGCAACGGACGGAGCCCCATTGGTTGACATTGCAGTCGAGCAGGTTCGGCAAGTAACATCTCCCGCAGCCATCACACCGGTTATTCCGGGTTTCCACCCTGACCCCACAATCTGTCGGGTCGGCTTCGACTATTTCCTGGCAACGTCGAGCTTTGAGTACTTCCCCGGAGCGCCGATCTTCCACAGCCGGGACCTCGTAACTTGGGATCAGATCGGGAACATCCTCACCCGGCGGAGCCAGTTCGCTGTTGGGGACGGGCGTCCTTCAGGCGGGATCTTCGGCTCAACGCTCAGGCATCACAACGGTGAATTCTGGTTCGTCACCACGAACATGAGCGACTTCGGTGGCGGTCATTTGCTGTTGCGGTCCAAGGACGCTGCCGGCCCGTGGAGCGACCCAGTACAGATACCGGGAACGCTGGGCATCGACCCGGATATCGCGTGGGACAGCGACGGAAGTTGTTACCTCACCTGGGTGGGGTTCGGCCCCGGCGAGAATGAGTCCGGTATCGTCCAGGCGCGGCTGGATCCCGACGCTGGCCGCCTCTTGGAATCTCCCAGGAAGGTGTGGCAGGGAACAGGGTTGGCCTACCCGGAGGGGCCGCACCTGTATGAGGCGGGCGGCTGCTGGTATCTGGTTTTGGCCGAAGGCGGCACGGAACGCGGTCATGCCGTCTCTGTCAGCCGTGGCAGCAGGCCCGCAGGTCCTTTCGAACCGCATCCGAACAACCCCATCCTCAGTCATCGCAGCATGGCGGCGCCCGTCCAGAGTGTCGGCCACGCGGACCTGGTCGAAACGGTCGATGGTGATTGGGCCGCGGTCTACCTCGGTGTTCGTCCCCGAGGCGTTGTTCCTGGCTTTCACGTCCTGGGTCGAGAAACTTATGTTGCGGGTATCTCCTGGGACCAGGGTTGGCCGCGGTTCGATGAGGACCGTTATCAGGTTCCCGTCGTCGGGTCTTCGTTTATTGACGATTTCTCTTCAGACAGCCTTCACCCGCGGTGGATTTCACCCGGCCAGGACCCGGCTTCGTTTACGGCCGAAACCCCCGAAGGTCTCCTTATCAGGCAGAGCCAGACTGGCAACGTTCCCATCTTGGCAACCAGGGTCCTCGGACACGTTTGGGATGCACGCGCGTCAGTTCTACTCTCGGGTGACGAGGCGGTCAGGTTCCTCCTGAGGATGGACGACTTCCATTGGTATGGCATCGAAGCCTCCGGACGCCAAATCCGGGTCGTGGCCCAGATCGGACCCCTTCAACAGGTGGTAGCGTGGTAGCGACAGCACCCAGCCCCTGGACCATTTCAGCTGGAAATCGCATGCAACGACTCACCCTTGGCGGGCCAACCGGGCATAAATACTGGGCTACTGGGC
>NZ_JBFTZW010000119.1:0-7296 GCF_056406555.1 Arthrobacter sp. P1_B4 | reverse complement strand
CTGTCGGATGGGTGGAACCCGGCAGATAACCGCGCCGTCGTGTCCTTATCCGGCGATCATGTCGCGTCTCTCAATCAGCGGTCGGGTCATCGCGGGGTGGCGGGCGGCCAATCCTACGGAGCCGTCACGACGTGAATCGTCCGGCCACAGCAACAAAGCCATACCCGCCTCCCCTGGGTAGCCACGACCCTACAACGGCCACGGAACCACCCGACAACACCATAAGGACAGCAACCGAAAGACGTCGTAGACAAGACAGGGCTAGGGTCTCCGGAGCTCTGCGACGGCGAACCTGGACCCAACAGCCGGCCGCGCCAGCGGACGCCTGAATTGGGGTGAGCTCTGCGAACCATTTAAGAGCACCCCGGGATCTGCACCCGTTGTCCTGCGGCCGGCTTGCCGCGCCGTCCTGGCTCCCGCTCATGACCCCGCGGTTGGCGGTCCGCCGCCGGTAACCAGAATCGGGAGCCGGCCACGACGGCGGACCGCCAGCGGTGACCGGCCCGGGAAGGCCGGCCACCGTCCTGGGTGTCAGCTCACCGGTTGATGCACTCCGAAGAGTTGCTGTGCGAGGTCGATCAATTCCTCGGGCACGTCGGCCTCGCCGCCGTCGTCCTCGCCCAGGAACACCGCGTTCCCGCAGTAGACATCGGTCAGGACTCCGGTTTCTTCAAGGACCAGCGCAGCGGCGCGGCGGTTAGGGGCGAGGTTCAGGATTTTGCCTTCCTCGTTGACGTAGAAGTGCCAGTCGTAGCCGCTCACGGCTTCGATGTTCCCGGCCACGAGGGTTTGCAGGTTCTTCAGTGATGCGTCGATGGTTTCGACCCGTGCGGGTTCGCGTCCGTCGGCGGGGATGATCAGGGCGGTGCAGGCGCTCATCAGGTGTTGTCCTCTCAAGTGGTGCGGTGGGGTGCGGTGCCCCGCCGACAGCGGCGGGGCACCGGCTCTGGCGCTGGTTAGGCGGCGTTGACCGTGTAGGGCATCCGGTAGCGGGACGGAAGTTCCGCGGCGGCTTCCGGGAGGTCATCCGGGCCGTGGGCCTGTCCGTTCCTCCACGAGAAGAACGCCTGTTCGGTGATCGCATCCCACTGCCGGGCCTTGGTCCGGTAGAACGTGCAGCTCACGTCTCCCTCGCAATACGTGGCGACTCCGAAGAGGTTGCCGATGCTGTCAGCAGTCCGGGTGGCCGCGACCATGACATAGGGCCACTGGCCCAGGTCCCAGCCGTCACAGCCCCAGCTGGGGATGACGGCCCAGCCTTCGGCTTCGATGAGTTCCATCCAGTCGTAGCCGCCGTTCATGTGGTAATCGCCCAGCACGGTCACGCCGTCGATCGTCTCCCCGGTGTCCTTGGTGGTTACCGTCTTGGTTGCTACTGCGTTCATGGTGTTGCTCCTTTTTGCCCAAGGATTCGGTGGGTGGGGCGGCTCAGATGACCGGCCAGCGTCCCCTCTCCCCCGTTGTTTTTTGGTTGCTGGCAAGCTTGCTTGCTCGGCGGCCGACGAAGGCCTGTCTACCCGCAGGGCAAGGTGGGGGAAATTCCCGGAGGAAATCAGCGACGCAGGAGCGCCGGAGGGACATTTCCTCCACCGCAGGCCCCGGGAGGAACGACCGGGGCTAGACGGGGTGGAGCGGACGCCTAGAATCCGGAGGACAGCAACCAAAAGACGTCGTAGACAAGACAGGGCCGGGGGCTCCGGAGCTCTGCGACGGCGACCCTGGACCCACAGCCGGCCGCGCCAGCGGACGCCCGAAAGCCTTGTCCGTGGACCCGCGGTGACCGCCCGACTCATGGAGAGGTCGTGGCAGGATGTCGATCATGGACAGGCGGTTGCGGCGCGCTCCGAACGCTGAATGGGTGCTGATGTACCGGCTCGGTCTGAGCCGGCAACGCATCGCTGCCCTCGTGCGCGCCGAGCCCAACACTGTCGGATACCACCTGGTCATCGCCCGCCGCCAGGACCCGGACCTCGAAGCTGAGCACCAGGCCGCCTTCGGCGCCGCCCCCGTTCCTCACCCCTCCCCCAAGGATCTCGCCCGCATGGAACAGCTCATTGCCTGGGTCTCGTCCAACGGCCGGCTTCCCGTCTGGCGGTCCGCCGACCGGGATGAACGGTCCATGGCGCGATGGCTGACCGCGCGGCGGCGCGAAGCAGCCGAGGGGACCCTGGACCCGGCATACAACGACGGCCTTGCCCGGGTACCCGGGTGGGCCGACAACCGCAGGGAAGCCGAGGACGAAGCCCGCTGGCACCACCGGTTAACCCAGCTCGTCGCCTACCGCGAGGAAGGCAACGACTGGCCCCGCCACCACGACTATGAGTCAGAGTCCGAACACACCCTCGGGGTCTGGATCCATACCCAGCGGTACAAACACCACCGCGGCGAACTCGACCCAGTGAAGGTCAAGCTCCTGGACCATGTAGTTCCCGGATGGCAGGCCGGGAGAACCCGGGGCCGCCCTCCCCGCAGTGATCGGAATGTCGTGCGTCCCAGCGGCCAGCGGGCTAGGGACGTCACGTCCGCTAGTAGAGTTACATAGGTTCTCCAGTCCCCCCAGCTTGGAGAACCGGGAGCCTCCGCGCTTGAGTCCTTGGATTCGCGCGGAGGCTTCCTCACAGGTCGCAGCAAAGGCCCTCCCCCGGTTGTGCCCATTGGGGGCAGGTGGAGCCCACCGGCAGCTCAGGCTGTCCCCACTGGGTGCAACCCGTTTGGTTGTCGGACCCCTCCCCTATCGGTAATCCGTTGAGTAGCTTCTCAACGAATAGCCTCTGAATTCGCCCGGTTAGCGGTCCTCGGCGTCAGGCGAGTTCTGGTCCAATCCCGGTTTCGCCGGGCTAGTCAGGAAAGCGCCAAGTCGCCTACCGACATCCTCTGTCGTCCAGAACAAAACCCGTTGCTGACCATCCGGGGAGTCAACGTCCAATTCCACGGTGAAACCTGGCTCGTCGCCTATCGTGCGGCTAACGCCGAAGCCCGTTAGCCGGTGGTCCGGGAGATCTCCTCCTATAACAATGCTGATTCCAGCTGACCCTTCAGCGCCGTTTTCCTCCGGCGAGCCGGTGCCGCCATGGACCATCCAACGAGCGCCGCTCTCCAAGACCGCCTTGTGCGCGTCACAGACAGGCACCTCCAGGCCGGAACCCGCCATCAGCTTGAAGACGCCCGTTGCAGCTTCGGGACAGCGCAGCACAGTGCATGTAGTCATGCTGGCGATGCTACCGAAGGGGAAGGGTGATCGAACGGCCGCACCCTCGGAAAGGGGCATGAAGTTTTTGGCATCGGTAGGCTACGCCCATGGCATTGGGGGATGCGGCGCAGCCGCTGGCAGTTGGGTCACACAGGGTGGTCTTGGATGCGTACGCGTTCATCAAGGGCTGGCTCATCGCCACCTCGCTCTGGGTGGGCGTGCTGCTTCTCCTGGTGGCGGCAGGCTACGGCGTGCCCGCCTGGCGGGACGGCACCGACGCCGGTTACGTATGGGGCTTTTTGGGCATGGTGATTTTGTATGGCTTCGGAGTTTCCCTGGTGGTCGCGGCGCCACTGGCCTGGGTGTTGGCCTATCTTTTGCGCCCGGTCCGGAATCAATGGATCCACATCGGAGCCTTTTTCGCGGTGCCGACCCTCGCGTTCTGGCTGCTGGGAAGCGTCCTGGGCCTCGGCTGGCAGCCCTGGTTATTGATCCCATGGGCCACCGTTGGCGCAGCGGCAGCGATCGGCCGTTGGGCAATCCGCAATGACGTCCTTGCCTCGAATTCTGCAGCTACCCCGGCCTGACCGCCCGCTGCACGACCCATCACTGCGACACGCGGATGTCGTAGCCGCCCTCCATGCTTGGGTCTGCGTAGATCATGCATCAGGTGCAATACCGCGTGGTTCATACTCAATCCTGCACATTGATTCGAATAAAATTACTAGGCGGAAAATTTGTCATCGAATGTCAGTTCTAAACTGAGGGTATGAACCCGGAACAGGCGACCCGGTTGCAGGCACGGTATGCGCGGCGGGCCGGCCCGATTGGGCTGACGGTGGAGGAGCTCGATTTCGAGCACTTCCCGGCCAAAAACGGGTTCCCCGGGATCCCGGTGAAGGCGTGGATCCGGTTCCCGAACTGCGCCGAGCTGGTCGACGGCGAGGTGTACGCGTGGACGGCCAAGGCCGCGGAAGTGACGTGGAAGGACGGTCCGGTGGCCTACCGGACCTGGGTGTGGAGTTCGGCGGTCACCCGCCGGGAAGAAATGATGATCAGGAACTTGGGAGAGCGCGTAGAACGTGACAGCAGTAGCGAATGAAACAGCCCTGGACGTTGCCGTGGACGTCCGGTTCACCCCGGCCGGCACACCGTTGGCCGTCCGGTATGAGGGCCGGATCTGGGCGGTTGCGGCCGATCCGGTGCACTGGTTCGCCCGGGACGCGTGGTGGGACACCCGGCGCACGGCTGCCGTGGGCAGCGGCGACCTGGTGAGCATCGAATACTGGCGCGTGCAGGTCCGCCTCAGCTCGAACTCCGCGCTGCGGACCTTTGAGCTGCGCCGCGGCCCGCTGTCCAAACAGTGGCTGCTGGAATCGATCACCGACAACTGAGCCCGGCCTGCGTATAGCGTGGGGCCATGGGACCCATTTACGATGACCCGCGGCTGGCCGCGCTCACGCTGATGCGCATCGCGGCAGAGGAATCCCAGGGCCCCAACGAACTGTCAGGGCGCATGCATGCGGTCCTGGACGACCTGGCCCAGCGGAACGGGACCGGATATCTGGCCGAGCTGGCCATCGCCCTGGCCCGGACCGGGTTCATCGCTCTCGATGAGCTGGCACGGGTCACCGGCAACAGCACCACCGAATTGCTGGACGCGGTGGAAATCGACGCACTCGAAGGCCTCGATGACGGCCGCTAGACCGCGGGCCGGAACCGGACTACCGGCGGGCCTTGCCCCGCCGGTGAAGGTCGCCCTGGCCCGGAACGTGACGAAGATGCCGCGTGCCCTGCCCGGAAAGCTGATCTACGAGCCCAAATGGGACGGCTACAGGGCCATCGGAATCCGCGACAACAGCGGCGCTAGCCTGTGGTCCCGGCAGGGCAAGGACCTGACCCGGTACTTCCCGGAACTCGTTGCGGCGATCGCCTCCGAGGTGCCCCCGGGGTGTGTGATCGACGGCGAAGCCGTGATCTGGACCGGGGGCCGGCTGGACTTCTCCGCGCTGCAGCAGCGCCTCGGCGCCGGTCCGAAAACCCTCCCCGGACTGGTCAGCCAGACACCCGCCAACTACACCGCGTTCGATGTCCTGGCCGTGGCCGGACATGACGCCCGGGATCTGCCGCTGCACCAGCGCCGGGCACTCCTGGAAGAACTCGCCAAGGGATGGAAGCCACCGTTGTCCCTCTCCCCCACCACCACCGATCCGGACGAGGCCGCCCSGTGGTTCGACGAGCTGCCCCATACCGGGATCGAAGGCCTCGTCATCAAGGACAACGACCAGCTCTACACCCCAGGAGCCAGGAACTGGCTGAAACTGAAGCGCCGGGAAACCGTGGAAGTCGTCTGCGGTGCGGTCATCGGACCGATCACCCGGCCGTCCGAGGTCGTGGCAGGCCTGGTCCTGGACGGGGAACTGCGGATCGTCGGCCGCTCCGCCCCGCTGAAAACAGCGGCCGCCCGCGAGCTGGCACGCTGGCTGGAACCGCCCCGGCGGGTCCATCCGTGGCCTGCCATGGTGAAGGGCACGGCCCTGGACCGGTTCAACCGGGACAAAGAACCCGTGGCGCTGACCTTGGTGGAACCCGTAGTCGTGGAAGTCTCCGCCGATACCGCCTGGTCGGGCCGGTCCTTCCGGCACCCGCTCCGCTTACTCCGGGCAAGGCCCGAACTCTCCCCGACAGGCATCGACCTGCCGGATATCCTTCGACCACCCCTCCACTGAGAGGGCACTGTGGATTTTGTCAGGGATCCCTGACACACTGGCTGTCAGGATTTCCTGACAGAAGGGGCGCGGTCATGGGCTGGATATCGAACGACAACGAACACGAGGGCTGGGCGGCCGCCGTCGCACCGGACGGACGGCTCTCCGCATCATCATCGGGCGAAGGAATGCTCGTCCAGGGCATTACCGGCCGCTACCAGCCAGACAAGATGCTGCCCGACTATGAAGTAGTCCCGGACCGCGAGATTATCGGCTGGCGCGGAACCTGCGACTGCGGCTGGCGCGGCGAGCTGTGGGAACGGGTCACGTCGCCGGCTGCCGCCGACTTCAGCCGCCGTCGGGACTACGTTTCACCCGATGAATTCGCCAACGCTTCCGGCGAGGTCGAGGAGGCCATCCATGACGAGTGGAAAGCGCACATAGCCCCATCGGAAGCCACCGGCGGTGTGGAAGCGGCCGCCCGCGAATACAACCAGGCCGGACGTCGTCTGGATAAAGCCGTCGCAGCCGCAAAGGCGGCCGGGGCGTCCTGGGCGGACATAGGGCGCGCAGTAGGCATCAGCAGGCAGTCCGCGCACGAACGGTGGAACGACAGATTGAACCCCGGCTCATCCAGTGAGCAGGTCTGAGATTCCATCCGGGCGGAGTTCAGCAGCTAGAGCGTGATGCGCTGGGCGGTATTTCTGGTCCGCTGCTATATGGGACGATTCAGCTCACGAGCCCGCGTACTCGTGGTCCACTAACTCATTTGGACCCGTCCCCGACGAGCTGCATGAGCTTGCCATAGTCGGTCACAACGTCGTACGTCACGTTCTCATCATGCTTGCGGTTTAGCTCGGCGAAGAACTTGCGGGCGCATTCGATCTTCGCTTCCTCAACTCCCCGAAGCTGCATCGAGGACAGCGAGCCCTTGGTCTCAGCGACAAAGTAGACGTGCCTGACCGCGCCCTCCTGGAACGCGATGGCCCAGTCCGGGTTATAGTCGCCGACCGGAGTCGGGATGAAGAAGCCCCGCGGTAGCTTGGCGTAGACGACAACCTCGTTGCTGGTGTCCAGCTCGGTGACGAAGGCACGTTCGCCCTTGGAGTCGGTAACCACGTAGTCGTAGATGTGCTTCTTCAGCCTCCCCCCCGCCTTGGCGAAGTCCTGCTTCGTCTGGTTGGCGGTGAAGATCGCGGTGTCATGCCGCTCGGCAAGCGTGTCGTACGTCAGGTGCTGAACGATCACGGCGGCCTTCTGCTCATTGATCAGTCGCGCGGCCTCGGTGATGAACTGCTCTGGGTTCTGCCGGTACTTTGCAAACGTCGTCGGCTTCACCCCTGCCAGGACCGCGCCCGCCGTCCTACGGGTAAGTTGAGTCTTCTCTGTGATTTCACC